>CAYUGW010000490.1:0-3732 GCA_964444245.1 uncultured Blastocatellaceae bacterium
ACGAGTTCGTCCCGATGCGCGGCGCGGAAGGCTGGCAGTTGTCGAACCCGCCGATCTTCCAGATGGCCGCTCTGCGGGCGAGTCTGGAGATATTCGAAGAGGCCGGAATGAAAAACCTGCGGGAAAAATCGGTAAAGCTGACCGGTTATCTGGAGTATCTTTTGAATGAAATAAACGACGAACGCATTTCCGTCATCACGCCGGTCAACCCGTCGGAACGCGGCTGTCAGCTTTCGATCCGCGTGCGGGACGCCGACAAAAGCCTGTACAAAGCGATTACGAAACGCGGCGTCATCGCCGACTGGCGCGAACCGGACGTGATCCGCGTCGCCCCCGTGCCGCTTTACAATACTTTTACGGACGTTTTTCGGTTCGTCGAAATTCTGGAAGACTGTCTGAAACAAACATATTCCGATTCACCTTTCGCCGAATGAAATAAAACGCCATCCGCCGTTGAGCGATCCGGGTTCGCGGCCGTAAAGGTTGAGAATCGGATCATCCTGCGCGTAAAGACCTGCGGTCAGGATTAAAATTAAGGCGGCGATTATTACGAAATAATTTCATAATTCTCCCTCTTTGAAATTTTTTTAATGCAAGAAGTTGTGTTCCCAATTAAGCTATAATAAACAAACACCACCTCAAGAACCTAACCGAATAATATATTCGAAAGGATAAATCAATGACAAAACTCTCAACCGGTGCGGGTTTTGAAAACATCATCCGACTGATCAAAGAAGCACGCCGACGCGCTTTTGCGAAAGTAAACGAAGAACTTATCAAACTCTATTTCGAGGTCGGCAGAATAGTCTTCGCCAGAGTCGAAGCCGGCAACTGGGGAGAAAAAACGGTTGACGAACTGGCCGAATTCATCCGCCACAAAATGCCTGAAACGAAGGGTTTTACAAGACGCGGGCTGTATCGAATGAAACAGTTTTATGAAACATATTGCGAAGATTCGGAATGTTTCAAAATGTGGCTTGAGTTACGTTCGAATGAATCTGACGAAATTGTGTCGGCGCTGCCGACACAATTTCAAACTCAACAAAACCAAGAAAATACCTTTATCAAAGAGATTTTGTCAAAAGTTTCCTGGACAAACCATTTGGAAATACTGGCGGCCACAAAAAAGCCTGAAGAAAGACTTTTCTATCTGATATCTGCCGCTAGCGAAAACTGGACGATGCGGGAAATCCGACGACAGATCAAATCAGCTCTTTACGAAAGGACCATGCTGAGCAATCAAAATGTGTCCGCACTGCGGTCACAAAATGCGGAAAAACTTCTCGACTCATTTAAAGATCCCTACATCTTCGAATTTCTGGAACTTCCCGAACAGCATTCGGAAAAAGATTTGCAAACGGCGTTAGTAGAGAACTTCCGTCGGTTTATCCTTGAGCTCGGCAAAGGTTTTACATATATGGGCAAGGAATTTCGTCTGCAGGTCGGTAATCACGATTATTATCTCGACCTGCTGTTTTTCCACCGCGACCTGCAATGTCTCGTCCTTTTCGAACTCAAGATAGCAGAATTCAAACCGGAATTTCTGGGCAAACTGAATTTTTATCTGGAAGCACTGGACACGGACATCAAACGTCCGTTCGAAAATCCGAGCATCGGCGTTCTGCTGTGCAAAGGAAAAGACAAAGAGGTCGTCAGATACGCCCTCGCCCGCAACGTCTCGCCGGCCGTCATTGCCGAATACGAGACTAAACTGATCGACAGACATCTGCTCGTCCAGAAACTGAATGAACTGACCGACTTATTCGGTTTGACAGAAAGAGAAGACAAATAGATTATTCCATTCTATAATTTGGTTAATTGATGTTCAATTTGATTCCCAAAATAAACCTGTAAAAGACTATGTCTGACGAAACTAATGCCTTAATAAATATCGGTGATTTAGCTCAACCTGCAACAACTTTAATTGAAAAAATTGCGGACGCAACAGGTGTTCTTTACGAACCTTACAGAATAAAAAAACGAGCAAAAGCAGAGGCTGAAGCTGAATTAATCAAAGCTGAATCGCAAATTAAAATCGATGATTTACGTCGCAGAGCCTTACAACGATTTGTCGAAGAAGAAGCTAAAAAACAAGAAAATATAGAAAATATAACAGGTAAAGCTATACCTTTACTGGAAAAAAACTCTTCACCTCAAGACATAGATGATGACTGGATTGCTAATTTCTTTGATAAATGTCGCATTGTATCGGATGAAGACATGCAAACTCTTTGGGCAAAAGTGCTTGCTGGTGAGGCCAATGCACCTAACTCTTTTTCGAAGAGAACTGTAAATTTTTTAGCATCATTGGATAAAGCTGATGCAGAATTATTTGTAAAGCTTTGTGCATTTGGATTTTTATATGCAGTTGATTTCCATCCACTTATTTTTAAAACAGATGATGCTATATACAATAGTCATGAAGTTAATTTCGGCGCCTTAAGACATTTAGATGACATTGGATTAATCAGTTTTAATGGAACAACAACTTTCGCAAGAACTGATATACCTAAGACCATAGAGCTGAATTATTTTAACAGTACACTGGTTGTCGAATACAACAAAAACACTGGAAACACTCTTGAACGTGGAAAAGTATTGCTGAGTCAAATAGGAACAGAATTAGCTACGATTTGTATTTCTAAACCTGTTGATGGCTTTATTGAATATGCAATCCGATATTGGATAAAAAATAAAAATTTAAAGATCTGGTCGCCCTTTCCAAAATCAAACGCTTAAATATTAATAATCATTTGTACTACTTATATGACAGATCAAAAAGTAATCATCATCGGCGCCGGCCTGGCCGGTTCGTTGCTTTCGACCTATCTGGCGAAACGCGGGATCGCCACTGAAGTTTATGAAGCGCGCGGCGATATGCGTCTGGAGGAAATGTCGGCCGGACGTTCGATCAATCTGGCGCTGTCGGATCGCGGGATCAGGGCTTTGCGCGAGGTCGGGATGGACGAATATATGCTCGAAGAGGCCGTGCCGATGTACGGGCGTCTGATCCACGCCACCGACGGCGGCACAAAACTTCTGCCCTATTCGGGACGCGCCGGCGAATATATCAACTCGGTCTCGCGCGGCGGTCTGAATATCGCTCTGATCAACGAGGCGGATAATTACGCCGAGTCGAAATTCTTTTTTAACCGCCGCTGCATCGATTTCGACTGCGTTTCGGGCGAGGCTCTGATCGAAAACACCGAAACGGGCGAAAGGTTTGCGGTCAGAGGCGACACTTTGGTCGCCACCGACGGCGCCGGTTCGGCCGTCAGACGGGCGATGATGAATAACCGCAACTGCATCGAACGGTTCAACTATTCGCAGGATTTTCTCGCCCACGGCTACAAGGAACTCTCGATCCCGCCGGCGAACGAATGGTCAGCGCCGTCTGCATCAGCGGACGGTTTGTCAGTACCGTCTGCGGTAGCGGGCGGTTTAACGCAGAATACCGACACGGGCGACCAACAACCACCCGCTACCGCAGGTGGTTCTGACCTATTCCTGATGGAAAAGAACGCGCTCCACATTTGGGCGCGGCATCAATTTATGATGATCGCTCTGCCGAACTTCGACGGGAGTTTCACCTGCACGCTCTTTCTTGCGTTCGGGGGCAAGGACAGTTTCGCCGCTATCGAATCGGGCGCATACGGGAAGAATTCCGGCCACGGATCGACACGGACTAACACGGATAAAGAAAATCCGAAATCCGAAATCCGAAATCCGAAA
>CAYUGW010000491.1:0-3730 GCA_964444245.1 uncultured Blastocatellaceae bacterium
TGACTTCATAGACGGCTTTTGCCGGATCGGTAATTTGCCAGTAAACGACCGAATCTACATTGATCGTAACGTTATCGCGCGTAATTACGGGCTGCGGCGGAAGATCAATATATTGTTCGCGCAAATCTATCGAAGTAATTCCGGGACGCGAATTTGTCCAGTAAACAGCGCGCGGGGCTTCAAAAAAAGGCACGACGATATTCAAACCGCTTTGTGCGACTTTATGAAAACGACCGAGCCGTTCGATCAACAACACGCTCGACTGCGGCACGATCTTTATTGTCTTTGCCGCAACGACAAGAATAGCAATTCCGATAATTGCAAAAAAGATAAATCCTAAACCGAATAGTTCCATCTTGACCTCCAAAAAATTTGTTTTGATTAAATATACCTTATTTTTCAAAATTTAACGAAAAATACTTTTACGAAAATATATACGCGGAAATACGATTTTTCAGGTTGTTTGAAAAAATAAAAAAATATTGATACAAATTTATACTTTTTTACGCATTAATAAATGAGAACAAAATTTCCGGCATTATTTTCGGAACTAAACAAAACCTGAAACCGTAGAGTTTTTCATATTTGATAATTTAATAAAACAAAAGAAACGAGAAAAAGCGCATAGAAATTCAATTCATTTTCTACATTTTTTACCCGCAGTTATCCGCAATAAATACATACCTTTGCATTTTTTTCGTTTCTTTTGTTTTTTAAACTCAAGAATCAAATTACGAAATCATCAAATTCCTTTTACCAAAAACGGATTTTCCGTCGTATAATTTTGGCTAATTATGACAGTCAAACTTTCCGATATTCAAGACGCACGAAAAATTTTGCAGAATATAATTATTCCGACACCGATTCTGTCCGATGACAAACTTTCCAGAGAAATCGGCGCAAAAGCATTCTTAAAAGCCGAATGTCTGCAAAAAGGCGGCTCGTTCAAGGTTCGCGGGGCGTATAACAAAATTCACAGGCTTTCCGATGAAGAAAAAAAGAGCGGCGTGGTTGCGCCTTCGATGGGAAATCACGCGCAGGGCGTGGCACTAGCGGCGCAGCTTCACAAAGTCAAAGCAACGATTGTGATGCCGAAATTTGCGCCTTTGACAAAAATTATTGCGACAAGAGGTTTCGGCGCGGAAGTCATACTTTTCGGCGAAACTTTTGACGAAGCCGCCGCTCACGCCCGCGAGCTTCAAGAAACTCAAGGTTTTGTTTACGTACACGCTTTTGATGATGATTTAATTATCGCCGGACAGGGAACAATCGGTTTTGAAATTGTCGAAGCAAAACCGGAAATTAATGTGATAATCGTGCCGATCGGCGGCGGCGGAATTATTTCGGGAATTGCGATTGCGGCGAAATCTCTGCTGCCGAATGTCAGAATAATCGGGGTTCAGGCGGAAAACTGTGCGTCTGTAAAAACATCTCTCAAACAGGGAAAACCGGTCAAAGCCGATTTTCAACCGACAATTGCCGACGGTATTGCCGTTAAAAGTCCCGGCGAAAAAACGCTCGAAATTATTCGTGAATTTGTTGACGAAACCGTGACGGTTTCCGAAGAAGAGATCGCCAGAGGAATTTTTCACTGCGTGCAAAATAATCGCCTCGTCGTCGAAGGCGCGGGCGCGGCGGGCGTTTCGGCACTGCTCGCGAAAAAGATAAAGATTTCGCCGGAAGAAAATGTCTGCGCCGTTCTTTGCGGCGGCAATATTGATGCGAATCTGCTGGCGAGAGTTTTAGAACAGGTTCTCGTCCGGCAAGGTCGCTATATTATTTTGAAACTGCTTGTTTCGGATCGTCCCGGAATGTTGGCGACGCTTTTAAATAAAGTTGCCGAAACGGGCGCGAATGTGATCGAAGTCTTTCACCGCCGCGCAATGTGGCTCGCGCCTCTGGGCAGAGTCGGAATCGAAATGCTGCTCGAAGTCCGCGACGAAGTACACGGGCAGGACGTTTATCGCCATCTCGAAGAAGTCGGCTATCACGTCGAACGCGAAGGTCAAGGCGATTGGGAAGAGTAAGTCGATTTTAGATTTTGGATTTGGTAGGATTCAGGCAAACGTGCTGAACAATTAAACAGTTTAATTGTTCAGCACGTTCGTTTTTAATCTAACTTGAAACTTTCGCAAAAATAAAAAAGGACAGTTAAGCAAGCCGCTCTCAAGACCGCGTTTCAACGTTATTTTATCATGGAAACGCGGTCTTGAGAGCGGCTTGCTTAACCAAACATTTTGCGATTGATTCTAAATTGTTTTTATTTTCTAACTAAATTCTCCGTATAAAGTTCACGATAAACGCGGTAATTGCTCATTACTTTGAAAACGTAGTTTTTTGTTTCCTTAAAGCCGACTTCTGCGGCAAAAATACCTGATTCTTTCGGTTCTGTTCGGTGAAGCCATCGAGCCGCGTTGTCTTCGCCGCCGTTATAGCTTGCCGCCGTGGCTTCGTATAGTCCGCCGAATTCGTCTTTCAGTTCGGCAATATAAACACTTCCGAGCGCGATATTGGTTGACGGAAGGTATAAATCATCGGGCTTTAAGTTGGGAAAACCGGCTTTTTTGTTGTATTTCAAAGCCGTATCGAAAACGAGTTGGAGAAGTCCGCGAGCGGCGGCGGGCGATTTGGCATTGGCGCGAAAATTACTTTCCTGCATCATAATTGCCAACACGAAACGCGGATCGATTTTATTGGCTTTGGCATATTTCAAAACGTCCGTGCGAAACATTACGGGATATTTCGCCGCCAGTCGGCTGTTAATACTGGAGGCGCGTTGTTTGGCAACATCACTCATTCCCATTTTTTCGAGTTTTTCCGTGGCAAGTCCGCCGTAATATGAAGTTGCGCCGTCCGGAATCGAAAGATACACAATTCGCGCTTCGTTTGTGCGTCCGGCTTTTTCGAGCGAAAACGCCTTTAAGAATTTAACTTCATCAGTCCAAACCATTGAATCACGAAAATTATTTATTTCTAATAATTTATCGGCGGCTTTGACAGCAGATTCCCAATTTTTTCGATAAATTTCCATTCGCAATCCGGCGTGAATTGCATTGACTTCCGCCGGTAATCCTTTAAATCTTGCGGCGGTTTTATCAACCCATTCATTTGCTTCGTCGTAATCTCCGGTTTCCCTAAGAGCGTCAATGATGTTCAGATACGCCGAATCAATCCGTTCGCCGTAGGGAAACATTACGGTATATTGTTTATATGTTTCCGCCGCTTCCGCGTATTTTCCCCAACGCACATAGCTTGCGCCTTTGAAATTAAGACCGTTTCTGCCGTCGGGCGTGTTTGTAAAATCCCGAAAAAGTTTGTCGAAAAAGAAGACCGCTTTTTCGTAATCGCGTTCCCACATATATGAACGGGCGATCCCAAAAAGCGTTTTCGGCACATTTGAATCGTCCGGGAAATTATCCAAAACCTTTTGCCAATGGGCGCGGGCTTCGGGAAAATGCCGGTTCGCCATATAAACATCGGCGCGGTAGATATGCGTGCCGACGGGCAAAGTATGCAATCCGTTGTTTGAGTCGCGGCTCGTTTTGTCTTCCGTCATCACCCGCGAAAGTGCCGCGTCATTGTATGTTTGGGCAAATAGGTTGAAAGCGAAAACGGAAATTATTAATGCGATAAAGATTGTTTTTTTCATAGTTAATAAATGTCGGGAGAAAAGATTAGCAGTAATAGTCTAACAATTTTTTAGACGAGAGAAAAATCTTAAAGGTTGTGA
>CAYUGW010000492.1:0-3725 GCA_964444245.1 uncultured Blastocatellaceae bacterium
AACCGCCTGTTTTCCTTCGACGATATGCGTTTCCGCCAGATCTATGCCGACAAATTCGGCGGTTGGCAGATTAAATCCGTGCGCGATCAGATTGCTTCCGTTGCCGCAGCCGAGTTCGAGAACGCGGCAGGTTTTCACGTCGGGCGCGTTCATTCCGAAAAGCGTCCCGATGGTCGCCATACGGTCGGGATGCGTCTGCAAGAAAAATTTGCTCGGATACGGCATCGTATCGTAGGAAAAGGCAGGTTTCATTAATGTTCTCCAAATAGTCGAATTTTATTCAAAATAATTCGGACATTTTTTATTTGAATTGCCGTCTGCTTTAGCTGACGGATAATAAAAATAGCAACAACAAGGCTTTAGCCGAAATTAAAAATAAATATCAATCATCCTTTTTGCTTTAGCTAAAGCTCTAAGGATGATTTTCATTCTTTCAGATATTTGGCTAAAGCCCTTTCTTTATTTATATTTTGAATTGCCGTCAGCTAAAGCAGACGGCAATTCAAAAAACAACTTTTTCAAAATTGTCCGAACTATTGATTTAGCGACTTTATCATTTTTCCACAAAACGAAAAAAGGCAAAAGTTCGGAAAAAACTTTTGCCTTTTGATGCGAAATAATTTATGCAAATTAAGTTTCCGCAGGTGTTTCCGGCGGCGTTTCCGGTCGGTTATTTAATTTACTGTGTTTATAGCCATACAGAAAATAAATTATAAGACCGACAAGCATCCACAAACCGAAACGAAACCAATTGGTCACGCCGAGTTCGGTCATCAGATACGAGCATAAAAGCAGACCGAGAATCGGAATCAGCGAGAGTTTTTTCGTAAAGCTCAAAAAGAGCATAACAATCACTAAAATAATATAAACAAGCACCGGTATTTTGTGAGAGAACGCGCCCAACCAAGGTTCAGTTATTCTTGTCGAACTGACTGCCAAAGTTGCGCTTCCTTCATCTGTTTCTATCGTGATGGGCGGATTTTGATTCGGTGTTGTAATCTTTTCTTCACTTCTGAACGGAGTAAAACCGAGAAAATATTTTTCATCCTTTTTAGCATTTGCCGGATCAGGTATGAATATAAGTTCTCTTTCACCAGTTGTTTCGACCAGCATTATTCTTTCTTTTGAAGTGGTAATTGTCCTCTCTTTTTTAGGATAAGTTATGGTTACGGTTTTCGTTTCATCAACAGTATTAATACTGAATATATTTCCGAAAATACTTAAACCTTGCCAATAAACTTCTCTATTGAGTAAATTCGACGAATCGAAGGTCGAAAACTTATCATCTTCGGATATTTCAGAAAAATCTTGGGCGGAAATTCGCAAATCTTGATTTTTTGCATTTTCGTTCAAAGTAGAAACTCCGCTGAAATAAACAAGGAAAAATGCGGTGATAAGCAAAATAATCGGCAAAATAAACTGCGAATTGATATACGGCACATAACGCCGTCCGCCTTGTTCGCGGAATTCCTTGTCTTTAAATAAAACTCCGGCGCAGACGACGACGAATGCAAAAAGAGTTCCGATGCTGGCAAGGTCTGTAACTTCCGTCAGATTCATAAAGAGCGCGGGAACGGCAACGACCAAACCCGTGATAATCGTTGCAAACCAAGGAGTTTTGAATTTCGGATGAATTGACGAAAAGACTTTCGGCAAAAGCCCGTCGCGGCTCATCGCCATCCACAAGCGCGGCTGACCGATCTGGAAAACGAGGAAAACCGTTGCCATCGCGATAACCGCGCTGACGGCGATAATTCCGGCAATCCAGGGAATGTCCGCGCCTTGCTCGCTGAAGACGAAGGCGAGCGGATCGCCGACGTTTAAGAGTCTGTAACTGACCATTCCGGTAATGACGAGCGTCAGCGCGATATACAAAACCGTGCAGATAACCAGCGACAGAATCATTGCCAGAGGCAAATCCCGACTCGGATTTTTCGCTTCTTCGGCGGTGGTCGCCAGCGCGTCAAAACCGATGTAAGCAAAGAAAACAGCCGAAACGCCTTTCAGAACGCCTTCGACTCCGTTCGGTGCAAACGGTGACCAATTTGCCGGATTGACGTAATTCAAACCGAGGAAAATCACGAGCAGAATGATCGCCACCTTCAAAATCGTCATAATGTTTGAAACATATTTCGATTCGCGGATGCCGACATAAACGAGCGCGGTAATAACAAGCGTGATCATCAGAGCCGGAAGATCGGCGATGATTCGCATTCCGCCGATCATCGGCGCGTTTGTCCAGGCAAGAAAAGCCTCGATAACTTGCGGATTGAGATTTTCCGAGATTTTCAGCAGATCGTCGCCCCGCATATTGCTCAAAGCTTCAATCGTGTAGCCTTGATTCAAGGTTTGCTGAACGAGTTCGCTGTTGGCGGCAAAACCGCGCGACGCGCTCAGATAATCCATCGTCAGATGTGCGGGAATGTGAATCCCGTTCTCGATGCCGAGCGACGGAAATCTCAATCCCTTTAACATTCCCGTAAAATAATCAGACCACGAAATAGCGACGGCGATGTTTCCGATGGCGTATTCGACGATCAAATCCCAACCGATGATCCAGGCGATAAATTCGCCCATCGAAGCATATGAATATGTATAAGCCGAACCCGCAATCGGAATGCGGGACGCGAATTCCGCGTAGCAGAGCGCGGCAAAACCGCAGGCGATTGCCGAGACGATAAACAGAAAAATAACCGCCGGACCGCCGTTAAACGAAGCCTTGCCGACCATCGAAAAAATGCCCGCGCCGATGATCGCGGCGATGCCGAGCATCGTCAAATCGAATAAACTCAAAGTTCGTCTTAAATGCGTTTGCTTTCCGGGTTCGATTCTTGAATCGGCTCCGCCTTCGATCTGCGGCACGGCTTCGGAAAAATCGTGTTCGGTAAAACCGCCTGCGGCATCGGCTTTTATTTGCTCGATAGATTTTTTACGAAATAAATTATTCATAGTTTTCCGGTGTCAAAAAAATCAAAAATTGTTTTATTTTGGAATGCTGCTTGTGGAAGCCAAGATTGTTTTTACAAATATTTTGTTTGCAAATTTTGACCGAAAATGCTGATAATTGCAATTGAAACCCGGCAAGTTCGGAAAATTTCCGCTAAAACTATTTAAATTTATCGGAAAAATGCTCTTAATTTATCATTCTGTTAAACTTGGTGAACTTTTCTCCCGTTAAAAATCTGAAATGAAAATCAATTCGACGCATAAAAATCTGAATACCTCTTATGTCAATCTTTCCGCCTTGCTGAAATTTCTGCGCCGGGAAAAATTCGTCGGCAGAGTTCATTTTGAAACAAAAGGTTATGAAGCCGACATTTTTTTCAATCCGGAAAATGAACTGACGGCGCGTGAAAACGATCATCTTGCCGGACGCATTTCCGTCGGCAGAGAAGTTTTGCCGCGCATTCTCGTGCGCGCTCACGAACCCGGCGGAATTATCAATGTTTATGACCAAAGCGAGGAAAAAGCGAGTGAATTGACCGCACCTGAAATTGAAGAACCTGCAGACGAACCTATGCCGATTGCCGTTGCCGAAACAGCCGAAAAGCTCGAACCGGCGGAAGAAATTGCCAAACCGAAAGCGGCGGTTGTTTCGCTTAAAGAAAAACTCGGTTTGCCGAGCCTTCCTTTTTCATTCAGAAAAAAAGGACTGAAAAAAAAGGAAGCTGAAAAAGCGGAAATTCTCGACTTAAAACCGGAAGAAAAAATTATCGAGCAATCAA
>CAYUGW010000493.1:0-3403 GCA_964444245.1 uncultured Blastocatellaceae bacterium
TTGCCACGCCCATCACATTGTAATTTCTGACGACCTTTTCCGCGCCGTAATAACTCATCGTAACAATACTGCCGCCTTCCTTCATCAAGGGCGCGGCGGCAAGCGACAATTGCGTCAGCGAAAACGCGCTGATTTCCAGAGCGGTCAAAAACGCTTCACGTGTTGTAGTTAAAAATTCGCCTTCGAGTGCTTCTTTCGGCGCATACGCGATTGAATGAATCAAAAAATCGAGCCGACCGTATTTTTCCCCGACCGCCTGAAAAGCCGCGTCAACTTCCGCTTGATTCGTTACGTCGCACGGCAAAACGAGAGTGTCTTCCATCGAAGCGGTCAATTTTTCGATATTCCGCTGTAATCTTTCACCTTGATATGTAAAAGCCAATTTCGCACCGTTTTCCAGACAAGCCTGAGCGCAAGCCCACGCAATCGAACGCTGATTAGCAACACCGAAGATCATTCCAACTTTATTTTCAAGCATATATTCTCTCTAAGTGAAAAAGGTTTAAAGTGAAAAGGTGAAAAGGTGAAAATGTGAAAAAGTTTTTTTCTCGAAATATAAGAAAATTCGTTTAACTTTTTCACTTTTAAACTTTTAACCTCTTTCACTTTTTCACTACATAGTATAAATTTTCTGCAATTCTTCAAAACCGTAAAACGATATTTCAAAATAATTTACGGGAATTTCGGAAAACCTGTCTTTGGTCAAAACCGAACGGAGTTTGGCTTCGCCCATCGCATCCAGCTGCGTTACGACAACGACCATAAGTTTCAGATTTGAATTCGGAAATTGTTTCGCGACGATCTTTTTGGCGGCGGTCATTTTATCTCTAATTCGACTGATCTTTTCCGCCGAAAGATCGGGTGCGACAAGAAATGTAACTTCAATGCAGGTGATCAGATTGTTTGTCAAAAGAACCGCGTCAAATTCCGTTTCGCCGATCCTCGCGTGGCGAATAAGAGGCTGCGCGGCTTCCTGCTGAATCTGCCGCAAAGCAAGGTCTTCGGCGACGATATATGCCAGCAGCAGATCGCTGTATTGATCGGCTGGAATATCCATCGTCGCGGCGATTTCGCCGACCTCGCGGTTTAATTTCGTTTTCTGCTGCGCGGGCAGGCTGATCGTCCAATCAACCGCTTTGTTGCCTTTTTCAATCGCCGAATTCCGTGTTTTTCGCAAGATCAGAGTCGTCGAAATAATTACTCCGAAAATCGCCGATAAAATCAGAATAATAGACAAAAAGCGGCTCGCCGATGCGCCGAAGCCTTCGGTCGCAAAAGTTATAAATAAAACCAGAATCAGAAAAACCAGCGCGATCAGGTTTATTGTCACAACCGTTTGATTCGACATCTTCTGACCGAAATCGGTTAATGTTGGATTTTTTTGTTTGGACATGTCCGTTTAATAATTTTCTCAGACGGGAAAACTTTCAGCAAAGTTTTAATAATATGTCGGACGGCGAAGTTTTGACAAATTGACAAAAAAATTAACCGTCGGAAAACGCAAATAATTATCAGTTTTATCTGCGTTTTTCAGCGGTTTGTTTTCTAGAATTCAGCTTGCCGAAATCGAATCGCTTTTGCCCGTGCGAAGGCGATGCGCGTAGAGCGGAAAGTTTTCGGTCAATTCCAAAACTTCTCTTTTAACCGTTGCTTTGACATCTTCCGATTCCGGTTCGCGGACGATTGCGGCGATCAATCCGGCGATCTTTCGCATTTCGTCTTCCTTCATTCCGCGCGTGGTCAGCGCGGGCGTTCCGATGCGAATTCCCGAAGCGACAAACGGCGAATTCGTATCAAACGGAATCGTATTTTTATTGACCGTCAAATGAACCGCGTCGAGAGCTTTTTCGGCAACCTTTCCGGTAATTCCCTTTCCATTATCGAAAACGTCAATCAAAATCAGATGATTATCCGTTCCGCCGGAAACGAGGCGCAAACCTTGATTTTTCAATTCTTCCGCCAGCACCTGCGCATTATCGAGAATCTGCTGTTGATACGCTTTGAAATCGTTGCGCAGAGCTTCGCCGAAAGCGACCGCTTTTGCCGCGATAATATGCACCAGCGGACCGCCCTGAACGCCCGGAAAAACGGCTTTATCAACCGCTTTGGCAAATTCTTCGCGGCACAAAACAAGACCGCCTCTCGGTCCTCTTAAAGTCTTATGCGTCGTCGTCGTGACAAATTCGCAATGCGGAACCGGCGACGGATGAAGTCCGACGGCAACCAAACCTGCAATATGCGCGATGTCCGCCATAATGATTGCGCCGACGCTCTTTGCAATTTCTTCAATCCGCGCAAAATCAATAATTCGCGGATAAGCGGACGCGCCGCAAATAATCATTTTCGGGCGTTTTTCTTCGGCAATTTTTTGCAGTTCGTCATAATCGATCTGCTCGGTTTCCTTGGAAACGCCGTAATCGGAAACTTCGTAATTTATTCCCGAAAAATTCATCGGATGCCCGTGCGTCAGATGCCCGCCGTGCGACAGGTTCATTCCCAAAATCTTATCGCCGTGCGTGAGTGATGCGAGAAAAACCGCCATATTCGCCTGCGCTCCCGAATGCGGCTGGACATTGGCGTGATCCGCGCCGAAAATTTCCTTCGCCCGGTCAATCGCCGTTTGTTCGACGACATCGGCAAACTCGCATCCGCCGTAATACCTTTTCTTCGGATAACCTTCGGCGTATTTATTTGTAAAAACCGTTCCCATCGCCTGCAAAACGGCTTCGGACACAAAATTTTCCGAAGCGATCAATTCCAAACCGTTCGTCTGACGATTGATTTCATTGTTGATCGCGTCATTTATCACCGCGTCAACATCCGCTAAATTTGCTGTAAAAAGATTGTTCATTATGTTTTATTATTCACCAGAACTTAAAAGTTTTGTGATAAATTCTCCAGTATTTTTTATAACTTCACCTGAACCTAAAAGTTGAACTGTGTCAGCAGCAAAGGAATACATGCTTCCAAATTTATTTAGTATTCTTTTAACCTTCCCAACTTCTTCTGCCTTAGAATTTTCAATAGTTTCTTTATTTAAAATGTAAATTCCAACAATCTGTTCAAGTGATTCCCTGAGTCTTTCAACCCCTCTAATTCTATATTCGTGAATAGCATTTTCCATAATTTTCAGCAAATCCAATAAAATCCTCTTAAGTTTTGTATCTATTTCTGATTCAACAATTTGTTCATATAAAGTTTGAATTTCTGAAAGAATTGTTTTTAACTCATTTTCGTCAACAATTTTTTCTTTATAAACTTTATCTACGGCATCAATACAAAACTCCAAAATTGTTATATCTGATCCACCCAGTTTAAAGTAACTGTCAAAAGAAGAACCTAGCCCAAACGGTTCTGTAAAAAGTTCTTTAAGTTTTGGTATAGGACGCAAATACCTTTCGTG
>CAYUGW010000493.1:3413-3705 GCA_964444245.1 uncultured Blastocatellaceae bacterium
CGATCAGCGCCGTAAACCCCTCACCGTCTTGCTGGTTGATATCTTCATTTTTTAGTAAAAGTACTTCTACTTCGTCAACTAACTTTCTTCCTTGATTAACCCGACTGATTAGATCTAACTGATTTTCTCTTGAACTAATATCTTTTATTTCAAATACTATCGCCCAAATATCCCAAGATATTGTAGATTTACCTGCATGTCGTCTTGCCTCTTTAAAAACTTTGTCAGCTTCTATAATAATATTGTAAAGTCTTTGTGCAGGATTACCTATATTTTCCATAATTGTTAATTA
>CAYUGW010000494.1:0-3681 GCA_964444245.1 uncultured Blastocatellaceae bacterium
GGCGGGACTCCAAACTTTTTTCAAACGCCTTAAAATTTAATTTACGCTCTATTAAACAGGAGAGTAATAGTAAGAAGGTGTTTATCTTTAATTGACCCGCGAGTTGCTTAAATTCCGTCCACAATCGCATTCAGCGTTGCCGAAGGTCGCATTGCGGCGTAAGCTTTTTCGGAATCGGGATGATAATAGCCGCCGACATCCTGCGGTTTTCCCTGCGCCGCGATCAATTCTTCATTGATTTTCGCTTCCGCTTCCTGCAATGCAAGGACTACGGGAGCGAATTTTTCAGCAATTTCGGAATCCGATGTTTGATTTGCGAGAGCTTCCGCCCAATACATCGCTAAGTAAAAATGCGAACCGCGATTGTCTATTCCGCCTAATTTTCTTGCCGGAGATTTGTTTTCCGCTAAAAATTTCGCATTCGCTTCGTCGAGCGCGTCCGCTAAAACTTGCGCTTTTTTATTGTCCTGCGTTTGCGCCAGATGCTCGAAACTCGCCTGTAATGCTAAAAATTCTCCCAAAGAATCCCAGCGCAGATAGCCTTCGTGCAAGAATTGTTCGATGTGTTTCGGCGCAGAACCGCCCGCGCCGGTTTCAAACAAGCCGCCGCCGTTCATCAAAGGCACGATGGAAAGCATTTTCGCGGAAGTTCCGAGTTCTAAAATCGGGAATAAATCCGTCAGATAATCCCGAAGAACATTGCCCGAAACCGCAATCGTGTCCTTTCCTGCTCTGGCGCGTTTGAGCGTTTCGCGCATTGCGTCCTGCACATTCATAATGCGGATGTCGAGACCCGTCAAATCGTGATCTTGCAAGTATTTTTCGACCTTTTTGATGATCTGCGCGTCGTGCGCCCGGTCTTTGTCAAGCCAGAAAATCGCGGGCGTGTCGGAAAGTTTCGCTCTATTTACAGCCAATTTCACCCAATCCTCGACTGGCGCATCTTTGGTCTGGCACATTCTGAAAATATCGCCGCTGCTTACGCTTTGTTCGAGCAGAACATTGCCGTTTTCGTCTTCGACTTTCACCGTTCCCGCTTCCGACATCTGGAAAGTTTTGTCGTGCGAGCCGTATTCTTCCGCCTTTTGCGCCATCAAACCGACATTCGGAACAGAGCCGAAAGTCGTCGGATCAATCGCGCCGTTTTGCTTCATATCGTCAATGATCGCCGAGTAAAATCCGGCATAAGTCCGGTCGGGAATAATGCAGACCGAATCTTCTTCTTTGCCGTCCGTGTTCCACATTTTCCCGCCGCCGCGCACCAGTGCCGCCATCGAAGCGTCGATAATCACGTCGGAAGACACGTGAAAATTCGTGATTCCTTTGTCGGAGTTGACCATCGCCAGTTTAGCCGAGTTTTCGATTGTCTTTTCAATGTCCGCTTTGATTTCCGCTTCGCGTCCGTGACCTGAAATTTTCTCAAAAAGCGTCGCCAGACCGAAATTCGGATTGATGTCTAATTCCTTAAATGTGTCTTTATATTTTTCAAAAACATCTTTGAAATAAGTTTCGACAATCGCGCCGAAAATGATCGGGTCGGAAACCTTCATCATCGTCGCTTTTAAATGTGCGGAAAGCAGAATATCTTTTTCTTTGGCTTCGGCAATCGCTTCTTCGACGAAGGATTTCAAAGCGGAAAGATTCATTACGGAAGAATCGATCACCTCGCCGGCTGTGAGCGGCGCAAAATTTTTCAAAACCTGTTCGGAATTATCACTTCTATAAAAAACGATTCTGAATTTTCCTTCCGTTTCGACGGTGGTCGAATTTTCCGTTCCGAAAAAATCTCCCGAATCCATATTGGCGACGCTCGTTTTCGAATCCGCAGACCAAACGCCCATTCGGTGCGGATTCGCCTTCGCATAATTTTTCACCGCTTTCGGCGCACGCCGGTCGGAATTGCCTTCGCGCAAAACGGGATTGACCGCGCTTCCCAAAACGCGCGCATATTTTTGGTTAATCGCTTTTTCTTCGTCCGTTTTCGGTTCTGCCGCGTAATTCGGCACCGCGAAACCTTGTTTTTGAAGTTCGCTGATAGCTTCTTCTAGTTGCGGAACTGACGCGGAAATATTCGGCAGTTTGATGATATTCGCTTCCGGCTTCGTCGCCAATTCGCCAAGCGCGGCAAGCGCATCGGGCGTTTTTTGGTCTTCGTTCAAATATTCGGGAAAATTGGCTAAAATTCTTCCCGACAAAGAAATATCGGGAACTTCGATCTCGATTCCGGCAGATTTCGTAAAAGCCTTCAAAATCGGCAAAAAAGAATGCGTCGCCAGCATCGGCGCTTCATCGGTTAAAGTGTAGTAAATTTTTGACATTTTGTTGCTTGTTTTTATTTAAGATTATTATATTTGTTAGAACTGTTTTTGATCACCGAATAACAATTTGCCGTTAAAACACCAAATCAGTTAATGATAATCGGTAAATAACGCTATTCTAGTCAACTTTGACTTAAAACGTAAATTAACAAAGTTAAAAATATTCCCGTTTTATTATTCAATTCCCAAATAAATCAGCTATTACACAATCGAACCATCAGAATTTCGACGCAGCAAAAGGCTTTTCGGCGTAAATTTGAAAATCGAATTGGAAAGATGAAAGGACAAAGTTTCGGCTTCGGCTTTTTTATTGCATACTTTAAAATAAACTTCTTAATTTATTGGACAGATCAAAATCAAATGATAAATATCGGGGATGTATTTTTAACAAAACTTGAACGAAACTTTTTCGGAGCATTTAAAGTTCTCAAAATAGGTAAATGTTTTTTTCATAAAGGTGAAAAAAATCTAATGATTGGTGTTTTAGATATTATTGACGAGCAAAAACCGCAAATTTCTGATGAGAGACTAAAAAAGATTTTGTATTGTAAGCGATTTGATATTAATGCGTATTGCATTGAATTCTTTGTCGCAGATGAAAAATACAACCGAATCAGGAATTATGAGTTTTTGGGAAATCTGCCTTTAACAGATTTTGAGAAGAAATTAAGGTTTAAACTGGGTTCGGGAAGAGATGGATTAAACGAAGGTTTTCCGCTTGCCGGTGTAATTGAGGATCATTTCGGAAACACTGCTTTTTTAGAATGGCGATGGGAAAATGAGCGGGAAGATTTTAATAGAGAAGTTGAAGAAAGAAGACAAAAGGTTAAAGAGTTTTATGAGAATAGAATCTTAAAACCGAAGAAAATGATGTCTGATGAACTATTTTGGGAAATCATATCTTTGTTCAATTGGAAGAAAACAGAAGATGAAAAAATAATTAAGCCCGCAGCAGAATATTTATCAAAACTCAAAGTTGCCGACATAAAACAATTTGAAGAAAATCTGACTTACAAACTCTATTGCCTCGACACAAAAGAACACGCTAAGAATATCGGAGAATTTTCTTATAATGAAGCGGACGATTATGTTTCGGCAGATTTCTTTTTATATGTAAGATGTGCGGCAATTGCAAATGGAAGAGAGTTTTATGAAAACGCTTTAAAGAATCCAACTCAAATGCCAAAAAATGTTGACTTTGAAATTTTGTTAAATCTTTCAGATACAGCATATGAAATGAAAACAGGCAAAGAATTTGATGGTAGTGCCTCAAATTTTATGCTGACGAAAATTATGGTGATGAACATATAATTTTATCACCGCATCATGCATCTCATCGCTCTTTGAAAATGCAATCGTTTTT
>CAYUGW010000495.1:0-3679 GCA_964444245.1 uncultured Blastocatellaceae bacterium
ATCACCGATATGAATCAGCCGCTCGGCAAATATGTCGGAAACGCGCTCGAAGTTTTTGAATGTATAAAACTGCTGCAAAACGAAACCGACAAACAATCGAAACAAACGCTCGATCTTTCAGTTGAATTAACGGCGCGGATTCTGGTTTTGACGAAAATTGCGACATCGAACAGAAAAGCTAAAGACAAGATCAAAGAAGTTTTAGCTTCGGGCGCGGCTTTGGAATGTTTGAAGAAAAACATCAAAGCGCAGGGCGGAAATCCGAAAGTTTGCGACAAACCTGAAATGCTGCTCGAAAAAAATCTTCTCGAAGTAAAAGTAAAATCGCCGCACAGCGGTTTTATCACGGAAATTGACGCGTCGGAAATCGGCAAAGCGATTTCGCTGATCGGCGGCGGGCGGCTTAAAGTTGACAGCGAAATAGATCACGCCGTCGGTTATTCGTGCGACATAAAGATCGGCGACAAGATTAAAGAACACGAACCTTTGGGAACGCTTTATTGCCGGACGGAAGCGCAAGCCGCGAAAATTCTGGCAAAACTCCAGATGGCTTATAAAATCGGGCTTGAGAAAAATGTGCGGAAATTTGAACTTGTGAAGGAAGTTATTTCTTAAATTCTTTAAACCGCTAAATACGCGAAAGACGCTAAAATAATGCAATAAATATCTTGTTTTTTCGCGTTCTTAGTGTGCTTCGCAGTTAGAAAAAAATCTTAAAATATTCGATTTCTTAAAATTTATGCAAATACGCTTATTAATAATTTCGCTTTTAATTTCAGCGGTTTTACTCGTTTCTTCGTGCGGTGATTCAATCGAAGCGCGAACCGATTGCACGACGAAAGTCGGCATTGTTTTCGACATCGGCGGCAAGAACGACCGTTCGTTTAATGCAGCGGCTTGGGAAGGCGTTCAGAAGGCAGAAGAGGAAATGAAAATCTGTCTCTACGATGTCGAACCGGGAAATCCGACTTCAATCGAACCGGCGATGCGGGCATTTGCCGAACGGAATTTCGATCTGATAATCGGTGTCGGATTCGCGCAAGGTCCGATTATGCAAAAGGTTGCGGTAGATTATCCGAATATCAAATTCGCAATTGTTGACGGCGTAATTTTAGACAAAGAAGGAACGCCGCTCAAAAATGTCGCGTCATTGGTTTTTCGCGAACACGAAGGTTCGTATCTCGTCGGAATGATCGCCGCGCATAAGACGAAATCGAATGTTCTGGGCTTTGTCGGCGGAATGGATATTCCGCTGATTCATCGCTTTGCCAAAGGCTACGAAGAAGGCGCGAAATCGGTAAATCCCGATATACAGGTTGTCGTCAATTACGTCGGCGTAACCGATCACGCGTGGAACGATCCGGGAAAAGGCAAGGAACTCGCGCTTTCGCAAATCCAGAAAAATGCTGACATAATTTTCACCGCCGCCGGAAATTCCGGTCTCGGCGCGTTTGATGCGGTCGAACAATTCGGCAAAAATTCAGAAACAGGCGAAGCCAATAAATTCGTTATCGGAGTTGATTCTAACCAAAACGGACAAAAGCCCGGATTTGTTCTAACTTCAATGGTTAAACGGGTTGACAATGCCGTTTATGATGTCGTCAAGGAAGTCAGAGAAAATAATTTTAACGGCGGTTTCCACACATTCGGTCTGGACAAAGACGGTGTGGCTTATGCCGTAGATGAACATAATAAAGAGTTGATTCCGCAAGACGTTATTCAAAAAGTCGAAGAAGCAAAGGGCAAAATCATCGGCGGCGAGATAAAAGTTACAGACGCGATGGCGAAGTAATCAGTAAAGTAAAAGTAAAAAGGCAAAAGGTAAAAGTCAAGAATCAAGTTAAACCCGGCAAATATAAGATTGATAATAACTTTCCGCGCCTTTTAATAAACCTTAAAACATTTTCTTATCTGCGTAATTATTTGATAGAATGGCTTTACCGAAAGGGAGTGAATTTATGCCGGAGATTTTAGAAGTTGAACAAACTGAAACAGACGAGATTGAAATGACCGAACCAAAATGGGATTCGTGGACAGTTGAAATTCCGGCTGAAATTATTGAAGCACAAGGTTTGGAAAAAGGTTCTTTGGCAACTTTTACAGTTAAAGAAGGAAAAATTGTAGGCGAAATCGTACCGCCGCTCTCAAATAAACTCAGAGAGATTTCCAAACGGATTTTGGAAAAAAATCGGGAAGTTTATGAGGAGTTAAAACGGCTTGGCGATTAAAGAATTTGTTTATCTCACATTCCTTGACGCGATCAAAGAACATTTTGAGCTAATACGCTTTTATGGTGAAGAGCGCATCGGAGTTTACGATAGAACATTAATCGAATCCGCCTTAGCGCGTCCGAAACACGCCGCTTTTTATGAAAACGCCGATATTATACGCCAAGCCGCAACACTTTGTTACGGCTTGATTAAAAATCATCCGTGGAATGGCGGAAACAAATGAACAGCTTCGCATTTGACGGAGATTTTTCTTGAATTAAACGGATATTATTTGAGTTACGAATTGGTCGAAATTATCGAACTTTCTTTGAATGTCGAAGCGGATGTTTGGAAAGTTGATGAAATTGAAAATTGGCTGAGAGAAAGAATTAAGAAAATTTAATAATAACTGATGTTACGCAATTTTGGTATTTGTCGCTTGACGAGCGACGAATAATATAGCCTGGCGAGAATCGCCAGGTTGATTATGGTAGATGTTTCGCTCGCTGAAAGCGAGCAACAATCGCCACGCAATTATTGTTCGTCGCTCGTCAAGCGACGGGATATTTGAACAACGCTAACCTAGCGATTCTCGCCAGGCTATAATGTCAGTCACTTTCAGCGACAAAAGCCAAAAAATTGCGTTTTGCGTAACATCAGTAATAAAATGAAATATTTTTCACTACATACCGTAAAAATACTTTACTTAACTATTTTTCTACTATTAGGAACAAATTTGATTTTCCCTCAAAATGATGAAAATAAAAGTAAACAAAAAATTTCGGTCAAAAACATTGAGAAAAATTCGACTGAGGATTACAAAGACTGGCAAAAAATTAAGTTGAAAAATTTGTCATTCGATGCACCGGCAGATTTGAAACAAAAAAATGTAAATTGTTATGATTCTGAATGTTACATATTTAAAAGCGAAGAAATATATTTATCGGTGGATATAAGTCCAGCCGTTGGGTATCCAACCACTCAAAAAAGATATTCGAGTTTTTCGGAAAAAATCGTGGAAATCAATGGAGGGTATGGAAAAATTTGGAATTTTGAAGAAAATGAAGAAAATGATCCGAATTATAAATTTAAATCCGGTGTTGTAATTCAATTTAAAAAATATAAAGGTTACAAAGTTGGAATTTCTATCTTTTCAAAAAGACAAGAAATTAAAGAAATAGCTGAAAAAGTATTTATGTCCATCAAGTTGAAATAAAAGTAAATGCTCGAACTTAAGAATATTACAAAAACATTCGGCAACGTCGTTGCCAACAATGACGTTTCGATCAAGATCGAAAAAGGCACGATTCACGCGATTGTCGGCGAAAACGGTGCGGGAAAATCAACCATTATGCGGATCGCTTACGGTTTTTACGCGGCGGATTCGGGTGAGATTTTGTTTGACGAAAAACCCGTCAAAATCAACAATCCGCACGATGCGATTGCGCTCGGGATCGGAATGGTGCATC
>CAYUGW010000496.1:0-3672 GCA_964444245.1 uncultured Blastocatellaceae bacterium
TTTGTTAATAATTATTTTGTTAATTTATAATAGTCAGATAAAAGGAATTTGAAAAATGACATCAATAATTGAAAAATCGACGGCAAAAGAAAGACTCGAAAAATTTTTAAGTGAAAATGAGATAAAAGTTTTTACTGAAAAAGATTTTGATTTTCCAAAGGATAAAGAAACTCAAGCAGCTATTCGTGCCGAAGTTGACGAATTTTTAGAAATGCTTGAAAAGAATCGAAAGGAAGAATTGAAATTGGAAAAGGAACGCGATAAATGGCTGTAATTGTTGATACGAATGTAATTTCTTACATATTGAAAAAAGATTCCCGCGCCGAAAGTTATCGCCGACACATATTCGGTTTGCCAAAAATAATTTCATTTATGACTTTGGCAGAATTGTATCGTTGGGAATTGCAGTATAGTTGGGGAGAAAGAAAAAGAAGGAAAATACGAGAATTTCTTGATGATTATTCTATTGTTTATTCGGATGAAAAACTTTGTGAGATATGGGCAAAGATAAAAAGCGACGCACACAAAAAAGGAAATCCGATTGATACGGCAGATGCGTGGGTGGCATCGGTCGCGCTTTTATTTGATGTGCCGCTTGTCACTCACAATCGAAGACATTTTGAAAATGTCGAAAATCTGCAAATTATCTCAGAATCCGAAAAATCTTAATAGTCCGATAAACATTTTAATTCGGTTTTCAATCTGAAATCTGAAATCTGAAATTTGAAATCTTAATCTTTTAGATCGAATAAATACGCCCGCGCTTCGAGCAGGGCTTTTTCGACTTGTTCCGGGGAAGTTCCGCCCGTTACGTTTTTGGAATTCAAGGTTTGCTCGATTGCCAATGCTTCAAAAACATCTTCCTTGATCTCCGGCGCGAATCTTTGCATTTCCGGCAGGGAAAGTTCTTCGAGTTCAAAACCCAGATCAATGGCGTGAAGAACGATTCTTCCGACGATTTCGTGAGCGCGGCGAAACGGTACGTTTTTTCCCGCGAGATAATCGGCGAGTTCGGTGGCATTTAAATAACCTTTCGTCGCCGCTTCACGCGTTTTATCGGCATTGACCGTTAAATTCCGCAGAACGATTGAAGAAATTTCCAGACAATCCTTGACGGTTTTATAGGCATCGAAAACCGCTTCTTTGTCTTCCTGCATATCTTTATTGTAGGCGAGCGGCAATCCCTTGATCATCGTTAAAAGACCCATCAAATCGCCGAAAACTCTGGCGGATTTGCCGCGCACGAGTTCCATTGAATCGGGATTTTTCTTTTGCGGCATAATCGAAGAACCGGTCGAAACCATTTCGGAAAGCGTGAAAAAACCGAATTCGGTCGAGCAGTAAAGAATTATATCTTCGGCAAGCCGCGAAAGATGAGCCATCGTAAGGGACGCGGCGCAGGCGAATTCGGCGCAGAAATCGCGGTCGCTGACCGCGTCAAGACTGTTGCGCGAAACTTCGGCAAATCTCAGATCATCGGCAACCGATTCGCGGTCAATCGGAAACGAAGTTCCTGCTAGTGCCGCCGAGCCGAGCGGCAGAATATTGACGCGCCGGCGAACATCCGCAAATCGAAGCGCGTCGCGCCTGAGCATTTCAAAATATGCCAGACACCAATGTGCGAAAAGCACGGGTTGGGCGCGTTGGAGATGCGTGTAGCCGGGCAAAATTGCCGCTTGATTTTTTTCTGCCAGATTTATCAAAGAAGCCTGTGTACGCCGCAAATCTCTCGAAATTTCATCAATGCCGTCGCGCATCCAGATTCTCAAGGCAGTCGCCACCTGATCGTTTCGGCTGCGTCCGGTGTGAAGCTTTTTGCCCGTGTCGCCGATCATCTCGACTAATTTTTCTTCGATAAATGAATGAACGTCTTCGACAGCATCATTATCGAAGAAATTGGCGGTTTTTTTGGAAATTTTCAGGATTTCCAATAAACCGAATTGAATGTCAATTGATTCGTCTTCGCTGATAATTCCGGCTTTTTCCAGTCCGCGACAATGCGCCAGAGAGCCGCGTATGTCTGCCGCAAACAAATTTTTATCAAAACCGAAAGAGCGGTTAAACTCAAAGAATTTTTCATCCGCCTGCTGCGTAAATCTGCCGCCCCATAAATTTTTTGAATTGTTCATATTTTTCACCGTGTGCAATTCTTGTAAAATGCAAAATTTTCTTTTGCCAAAAGAGTAAGTTTTTTTGTTTTTGTGTTCAAGTTTGAAAATTATCAAATCTCCCTAAAAGTGAAAATCGCCTTATAGCAAAATAAACAATTTAGAAAAGATATTGGCGCATAAAATGAATAAAGCGTAGCGCATAAATAAACGCACGAGGCAGTAAAAAGGAGTTTGCCGGAATCGATTGTGTGAAAAAAGAAAACAAACAAACTGCTGATAACGCTTTTGTTAAAGCGTTGAAAAAAAATATACAAGGAACTCGACCCGCTATCAGGTTGATTGCCCGAATCGTTTCGGCTTTATTGAAAACCGGAACTTCCGATTCGGTAAAAATTGCCGTCGCTTTTTTATTCGGGTGTCGAAGCCGGGGCAGTCTATCGGCAGCCCTTGAAAAAGCAGACGAATACCGCCGGGAAATCAGAAAAATAATAACATAGTTTCAAAGACGATGAGTGTCCCTGAAACTATGTTATATTTGCTTCCGAAATGAAAAAGAACGAAGACGGAACGAATCGGCAGAAAGTATATTTACAGGCTTTTGTCCGCTTAAGCAAAATTCACGAGGAAATCGCTTCGGGAAATTTTCCGGGAGTCGGTGAACTTGCCGAAAAACTCGGAGTCAACGAGCGCACTATCAAGCGGGATTTGGGTGTGCTGCGCGATCAACTCAATGCCCCGATTATTTACGAGCGAAAAAGAAAAGGCTTTCGTTACGCGGAAATCGGCTGGACACCGCCGCTTGCCAATCTCGATGAAAGAGAAATTCTGGCAGTTTTTATTGCCGAAAACGCTCTCAAATTAACCGGACATCTGCCTGAAGCCGCAGACTTAAAAAAGGCACTCGCCAAACTGGTTTCATATCTGCCGGAAAAAGTTTCGATGGATTTGGCGATTTTGAGCGACAATCTGAGTTTTCAACATCCCGCGTATGAGCTTTCCGATCCCGAACTTCGTCAAAAATTAGCTGTTTCCGCCACCAATCAAACAACCGTCGAGTTCGATTATTACGCGCAATACAAGCAAAAAACCGAACACCGGACAATCGATGTTTATGCGCTCCATAATTTCGGCGGTGATTGGTATGCCATCGGTTATGACCACGGGCGCAGCGACATCCGCGTTTTTCACGTCGGCAGAATTACTAAACTGAAAGAAACCGGCAAAGGATTTGAAATCCGCCGCGAGATTTGGAATAAAGACGAATATTTGCGCGGTCATTTCAATATGACGCTCGGCGGACGCAAAACAAAAGTCGAAATTTGGTTCGACCAATATCAGGCGCAATGGATCCGCAGCCGCAAAAATTTTCAAGCCGACGAACAGCGCGAAGAATTGCCCGACGGCAGTTTGCGGCTTTCATTTCAAGTCGGCGAACAAGGTTTGGAAGCCGTCGCCCGCTTCTGTCTGCAATACGCCGGACACTGCATCGCCGAAAAACCGAAAAGACTGCGCGAGATTATTCTGGAAAAACTAAACAAAGGATTAAATTTACACCAATGAA
>CAYUGW010000497.1:0-3670 GCA_964444245.1 uncultured Blastocatellaceae bacterium
CTCAGAAAATACGAGTTTAGTAAAAAACCCTTTCTCCGGTAATGATAGACGAAAACATTCAAAAATTAGTGCAGGATTTGCCCGACCCGAAATCGGCGGAGCGTTTTTTTCTTAAATTTTCCGAGCAATTTCCGTTCGAAGCAAAAAAACTGAAAAAAGATGAAGGTTTGCTGTCGGATGTTCTAACGCTTGCTTCGTTCAGTCCTTTGCTGGCAACCACGCTTTCGCAAAATCCGGCTTATATTTCCTGGCTCAAACGGCAAAAGACTTTTCAAAAGGTGCGCGAAAAAGAGGAAATTTTAGAATCTCTGGCGCGTTTTTCCCTAACCAATTCCGAACTCGAAACAAATATTCTGCTGGCGCGTTTTCGCCGCCGCGAACTTTTACGCATTTATTTGCGCGACATCAGAAATCTCGGCACGATTGCCGAAATTACCGAAGAAATTTCCAATCTTGCCGACGCGATTCTGGAATATGCTCTGAGAATTGCGCTTCAGGAATTAAATAATAATTACGGAATTCCGTTTGAAACAGATGCGAATAATCGTGCCGGACAATCTTCTTTGTGCATCGTCGCGCTCGGAAAATTAGGTTCGAAGGAACTCAATTACGCATCCGATATTGATTTACTTTTCTTGTATTCCGGCGAAGGCGTAACTTCGGGGCAGGGCGAACGCGGCGCGATCACCAATCGGGAATATTTCGTCAAACTCGCGCAATCGGTAACAAAACTCGTCGGCGGACAGAGCGGCGAAGGCGCGGCATATCGCGTTGATCTGCGTCTGCGCCCGTTGGGACGCGTCGGGGCTTTAGCAATTTCGCTTAAAGATGCCGTAAATTATTACAAAAAAACGGCGCGAACCTGGGAACGGCAGGTTTTGATCCGTTCACGAACTTCGGCTGGAAACGCGGAAATATTTGATGAATTTTTCCGAAAAGTCGAATCGAATGTTTTTTCAAAAAATGAATCGGTTGAAAATGCTCTGCGAAATGTGAGACTTTCAAAAGAACAGATAAATGTTGAAAAGAGTGAAGATAAAGGTTTTAACGTCAAACTCGGTAAAGGTGGAATCCGCGAAATCGAATTTATCGCGCAGGCTCTTCAGCTCGCCTACGGCGGCAAAGACAAATGGATTCGCGCTTCGCACACTTTGATCAGCCTCGACCGCCTTTCCGACCGTAAATTATTTACGGAAAAAGAATTAACCCAACTATTCGAGGCTTACACTTTTCTAAGACGCCTCGAACATCGGCTTCAGATGGAAAACGGTTTGCAGACGCATCTTGTGCCGAATGATCTGATCAAACGTCTGCCGATTGCCGGGAGAATGAATTTTCTTTTTGTCGCCGATTTTAACAAGGCTCTGGAGATTCATACAAAGAATGTCAGCCGGATTTTCACGAAAATTTTCGGCAATGAAATAATCGAGCCGCAGATCCGAACCGAAGAAATCAACGACTCGGTTAAACAGATCGGTGCAGACGAATTTTTTCCTGAAAATGATTTGGAAACTGCCGAAAATTCTGCGGAAACTAAAGATTCAAAAGCATTTAAACAAATCATATCTTCGCTCGAAAAATCGGAAATCGAAAACGATGTTTCGGAAAAAAGGCTCGACTCGCTGAAATTATTTTGCAAAACCTCGCCGCATTTTGCCGAAATGATCGCGGCAAACCCGGTTTTGGTACAAACCTTCCCGACCGCATCCGTTGAATTCAGGAAAATAAATTACAAGAAAAATCTGCTTGAGTCCGTCGGCAGAAAAAATAAGTTTGCCGGAAAACTTTCGGCTTTGCGAAAAAATTGGTCGGCTTATCTGCTTGAAATCGCAGCATTTGATGTTTTTGAAAAAATTACGCGAACCGAAACAAAAATCCTGCAAACCGAACTTGCCGAAGCAAGCCTTGAAACGGCGATTTTAATTACCAAAGGCGAACTCGAAAATCGTTACAAAATAAAAATCGCAGACTTCCCTTTTGCCGTTTTAGGACTCGGAAAACTCGGCGGCGGCGGAATGGATTACGGTTCGGATCTGGATTTGATTTTGATTTATGACGACGAAAAATCTCTGCCGGTTGAAAATCTTTCGCACGCCGAATTTTACAGCCGCGCGGTCGAAATTTTTGTTACCGTTCTTTCGAGTCTGACGCGCGACGGGCTTCTTTACCGCGTTGATCTGCGTCTGCGTCCGGACGGCAAAAACGGCGCGACGAGCGTCGGTAAATCCTCTTTTCTCAATTATTTGGAAACGCGCTCGGCAATCTGGGAATGGCTCGCGTATGTCAAAATTCGCGGCGTTGCGGGTGAAGCGGATTTGGCAAAATCAACCGAAATCGCAGCACGGAAAATCATTCATCAAAACGCACAAAACGCCTTCAAGGAAGATTTAAAAACAGAAACACGGCGCGTGCGTGAGCGTCTTGAAACAGAAAAATCGGCGGGCAGAAAAGGCAAAAATATCGATATAAAATTCGGCGAAGGCGGAATGCTGGATGTTTATTTTGCAATGCGTTATTTACAACTCTGCGATAATGTGCCGGACGATGAGAAAAATCGTTCGACTTCGGAAATACTTATAAAATTACGGGAAAATAATTCTTTGAGCGTGGAAGATTTTCAAAATTTTTCAGACGGTTATCTGTTTCTTTCCGAACTCGATCACAATCTGCGTTTAATCATCGGGCGTTCGACGCTTCTCCCCGTTGCCAATCCGAAGGCTCTACAGACAATTACACAACGATTAAAACTTAATTCGATAAATGATCTGCACGAAAAACTTACGTTTCACCGCCTTAATATACGCGCTTCGTTTGAAAATATTTTGAAATGATTGATTGTGAGAGTCGAAAAAAGTATCACAAATGCAATTTGCAGTTTATCTCTTTATAAATAAACTTTTTAAAAATCTCAGAATAATTCACCGAAGATTTTATGAAAAAAATTTATTTAATAATTCTATTCACCCTTTTCGTGAGTTTCAGCGCGTATTCGCAAAGCGAGACGCTGACCAATAATGAAGTAATTTTGATGACGCGCACCGGTTTGAGCAATGAATTGATTATCCGAAAAGTTAAGGAATCAAACGGCAAATACAACACGCAGGCGCAAGATTTGATTGATTTGAAAAAAGCGGGCGTGGCAGATGAAGTAATCGCTCTGATGATGGAAAAACAGAGTTCGGTTAGTGAAAGAAAGGAAAATCCTGCCGATTTTTCGGAAAATGGGCAGACCGCGCCGACTTCTCACATCGTTTTAGAACCGAAAGAAGCGATGCGAAACGCCAAGACCGTGGCACTTAAAAAATCTTCAGCGTATCCGGCGCGGCAGGCTCTCGAAAAGGAATTGCTTAAGAATAAGGATTGGAATGATTTAGACCTGATTATCGTCCGCCATAAAGAAGATGCAGACCTTTATATCGAAATCGGCTACGTTTCGCTTTCGTGGCTCACGCGCCGCTACGTCTGGCGCGTTTATGATAACAAAAGCGGCACAGTGATCGCCGCCGGAGAAACGACCTCGTGGGGCAATTTAGCAAAAAATCTGGCGAGCCAGATTTCCAGAAAGCTTTATCTGACAAAGTAAAATTAGACGCTTTTCAGTTTAGATTCAACATTTTCAAACCAGCATCGCTCGCAAAAGCGGTGCTTTTTTCGTTCTTCGGCGGAATAT
>CAYUGW010000498.1:0-3666 GCA_964444245.1 uncultured Blastocatellaceae bacterium
TGATATTGATGACGACTTCTAAAAAGATCATACAGAACAGAAAAAAGGCTGAAAGCGTAAAACTTTCAGCCTTTTGCTTTTAAGCAATATGTCGGTTTACCAGATCACACAAGCGTCTTTTCTGACCATCGTCTGACCTTCTTTGCAATTAAAGGCTTCGGCAAATTGCGGCATATTCGACATCGGACCGTTGACGCGCCAGCGCGGAAGCGAATGCGTATTGGATTCAACCTGCAGACGCTCGGCTTCGGGCGTGTATTTGCCCGCCCAAACTTGCGCCCAACCGAGGAAAAATCTCTGTTCGGGCGTAAATCCGTCAATGTTTTCGGGGCGCGGTTTTCCTTTCAGGGATTTTTTGAAGGCATCGTAAGCGACCGTCAAACCGGCAAAATCGCCGATGTTTTCGCCCAGAGTCAGTTTCCCGTTGATAAACAAACCGGGCTGAACTTCGTATTCGTTGAATTGTTTGACGACGCACGCGGCGCGTTCTTCAAACTTTTTGCGGTCTTCCGCAGTCCACCACATTTTCAAGTTTCCGTCGGCATCGAAACGGCTTCCCGAATCGTCGAAACCGTGCGAAATTTCGTGTCCGATGACACCGCCGATTGCTCCGTAATTGATTGCATCGTCGGCTTCAAAATTGAAAAACGGCGGCTGCAGGATTCCGGCGGGAAACGTAATGTCGTTATTCACGCCCGAATACGAAGCATTTACGGTCGAAGGCGTAAAATTCCAGCGCGTCCGGTCAACCGGTTTATTGATGTCTTCGAGATTGCGGCGCACCTGAAATTGACGCGAACGCAAAATATTTCCGGCGTAAGATTTTCGTTCTACGGTCAAACCTTTAAACCCTCGCAGAACATCAGCCGAACCGATCTTGCGCTTAAATGTCGAAATTTTTCGTTGTGCCTGAGCTTTTGTTTCATCGCCCATCCATTCGAGTCGGCTGACGCGGTCTTTCATCGCGGCTAAAAGATTATCAATCAATTCGTTCATCCGCGCCTTTGCTTCGGGTTTGAAGGTGCGTTTGATATATTCTTCCCCGACCGCCTCGCCGAGATTGCTGTTTGTTGCCTGAACGCAGGTTTTCCAGCGCGGCTGACGTTCTTTTGCGCCGCTTAAGTATTTGCCGAAAAAGTTGAAATTTTCATCGGCAAATTTTTTGGAAAGGCTCGATGCCGCCGAATTGACGGTCATAAAACGCAGATAAGTTTTCCATGCATCGAGCGGAATTTCCTTCAGCATCGCATTGACTTCTTTGAAAAAGGCGGGCTGTCCGATGTTAAATTCGGAAACCTCCGGAACGCCGCGGGTTTTCATATAACTGTCCCAGGAAAGATTCGGCGTGATTTCCTGCGCCGCCGCAATCGTCATTTTATTATAGCGATTGTCGGGATTGCGGAGTTCGACCTGCGGAAGCGAGGCGTTTGCCAGCCGCATCTGAATATCCATCACGGTTTTTGCATTTGCCGCCGCCCTATCGGGTTTGTCGCCGAGATGCCGGAACATATTCGTCATATATTCCATAAACTTTTGGCGCGTCTCAACCGATTTCGCGTCGTCTTTCGTGTAATAATCGCGGTTCGGCAGAGTCAAACCGCCCTGTCCGGCATTGACGATGACCATTGAAGAGTTTTTCAAATCCGCGCCGCCGCTGAAATTGAAAACCGCCGGCAAACCGGAATTATGCATCAGAGCAATCTGTCGCTGCAGATCTTCAATGGTTTTGATTCGGTTAATTTCTTTAAAATACGGATCGAGCGGTTTTGCTCCGGCTTTTTCGATTGCCGCTTCGTCCATACACGCCGAATAAAAATCGCCGATAAGCTGCGAGTCAGTCCCGGCGGCGGATTTGGTTTTAGCAGCAGTTTCTAAAATATCCTTCAAAATAGCATCATTATTACCGCCGAGGATATTAAAAGTTCCCCAGCGTGATTCGGATGCGGGAATTTCGGTATTTTTCAGCCACGTTCCGTTGGCAAATTGAAAAAAATCCGTGCAGGGCTGAACCGTTTTGTCCATTCGCGTCAGGTCAAAACCCTTATTTTGGGCAAACGCCGAAATGCAGAATGTAAATAGAACTGTCAAAACAGTTATCGAACGTAAACTGATTTTACTCATTTGTTTTCTCCTAAAATGTTTGAAAATTTGATGCAAATAATACGGCGCTAAACGAATAGATGTTTCAAACGTGAAAACAGATAAATTCGTTTCTAATTTGATTTCAGATTTCAAATTTCAAATTTAAGAAAGGAATCTGAAATCTGAAATCTGGAATCTGAAATCTGAAATCTGAAATTAATCCTTATCGAGTTTTTTGAAATTATAACGCAGCAGAATTCTCATCGGCAAAGTTTTTCCGTCGCGGCTCGCCGGTCGCCAATTCATTTCCGAAACGGTTTTTTTTACCGATTCATCAAGTCCGAAACCTGCCCAACGGCTGATTTCAGTCCGCAAAATTTCGCCGTTTTCGTCCACATCGAGCAGAATATCAATGGTTGCTTCGACCGAATAAAGGTTTGCTGTTTCAGTGTATTGCGGACTAAATCGTTTGTAGGGCAAAGGCGGTCGGAAGTTTTTTGCATCGGGCGAATTTTCTTTCGGCAATTCTTCTAATTTGTCCGCATTTTTTTCGCTGATCTCGGTTTTTTCCGTTTTCTTTATATTTTCCGCAATTTCCGAGGCGAGGTTTCCCGCTTCGTTGAAAAGCAATTTTTCCGCTTCATCCGCAGTTTTCGCTTCGCCTTTGACGAGTTTCCAAAAAATAAGTCGTCCCGAACGCGAACTGACGACATAAACGGCGGCAAAGGCTTCGTAATATTCCTTTTTCTCGAGCGAAAAACGGCGCAGATTTTTCGCTTGAATCAACAAAAAAAAATCGCAACCGATTGCCGCACCGATATTTTTTGATTCTTCCAGCGATAGATTAAACGGTTTTTCGTAAATTGAAGAATTAAAAGCCGCGTCGCTCAAGGATTTGTCCAAAATTTTGAATTTGCCGGAAAGAGAAGTTTCGAGTTTCCCGGCAAAATTTTCGCTCTCCGCATTTTTTTCGGGCGTTAAGATCGCAATTTTTTGAGCATTAACGGTAAAAGGTAAAAGATAAAAAGTAAAAAGTAAAACCGAGAAACGAAAAATGAAATTCAACGCCGTTTTATTTGCTAAACGGTTTATTATTGAAGTTTGTATTTCTGATTTTTGCTTGTTACTCAACACTCTTAGCTCGCTCTTTTCGGTGATAAAGTTTGGCGATTTCCGCTTTTAATTCGGGCGGAAAACAAACCCGGTGAATTTGATAACTTTTTTGCAGACCGCGAACCGCCGCGCTGACTTCGGAAATTTCACGAATTTGCGGATTTGAAAAACCTTCTTCGACATAGATCAGATTTTTCGGCTCGGCAATGTCCTTCGTGTAAAAATTATACGGAACATCGCCGGCGCGGTCTTCGATAAAGTAGTAATCGGGATCAAATCCGGCATTTTCCACGAGTTTTCGCGCTCTTTCCAGGAATTCCTGTCTTTCTTCTGCGGGCATATCGAGATCGAAAATCTTGAAAAGTTTGCGATTCAAAAAGCGATTCGACAAATCCGACAAGATTTTGTCTTCGCAATTTTGCCATTGTTTGATATAGAACATCACGTCCGTGTCGTCTATTTGCAGATGTT
>CAYUGW010000499.1:0-3665 GCA_964444245.1 uncultured Blastocatellaceae bacterium
GAGAAAATATTTACTTAAAGCGTAACTTTTTCAAAGCTAAAGAAAATAGTTTGTGAGAAAACAAAAAACGCTTTACTCGAAAAAAAAATTTGAAACGGGAAATTAAACAATATTTGATAGAAAAAGCCGTCTGCGGCGATGCGGAAGCCTTCGGCGAGATTTATTTTCGGCTGCGGGATGCGATTTACGGGTTTGCTTTTCGGATGACGAATGAAACCTCTGTTGCCGAAGACATCACGCAGGAAGTTTTTATGTTCTTTATCAAATATCCCGAAAACTTCGATCCGTCGCGCGGCACGCTTTTTTCATTTCTCTGCGGCGTGGCGAGAAATAAAGTTTTCAATCATTTGAAAAAAAGCGGAACGCGGCTTGAAACGAATAATTTTGAGACGGAAGAGTTTGAAAATTTTACTGACAGAAACGGCAATTCACCTTTGAAAAATTTATTGGACAAGGAATTTTCCGCAAAGGTCGAAGAATGTTTTGCCGAACTTTCGGCGTTACAGCGCGAAGTCTTGATTCTGCGTGAGATGGAAGATTTTACTTACGAAGAAATCGCAGAAATTACCGAAACCGATACCGGAATTGTTAAAAGCCGTCTGTATCGGGCGCGACGCACATTAGCGCAAATGCTTGCGCCGTATATGAAGAACGAAGAGAAAAAATACTATGAAATGCACAGAAGTTAAACAAAATTTAGACGCTTTTTTTGACGGCGAAATTTTTTCGACGCAAAAAGATTTAATCGAAACGCATTTGGAAAATTGCGGTTTTTGCCAAACGGAATTTGAAAATCTGCAAAGCGTCAGAAATGTATTGAAGCAAAGTCTGCCGGTTTCAGCTTCGGCTGTTCTGGATGAAAGGGTAATGAGCGCATTTCAATTATTTCATAATAAACAACGCGCTTCAAAGGTCGAAGAAAAGACAAAAACCGAAAAAATCGGTTGGTTCGCCGTCCCGCGATTTGTTTTTGCATCGGCTCTTGTTTTATTTGCGTTGGCGACAATTTCTGCCTTTCAGCTCGGCAGAATGTCAGCCGATGTAGCAAGTGTTAAAGTGCCGCAAATTAAGGAAAAAAATGATTTAACAACTTCTGAATTTGCGGGAAACAATTCCGAAAAAGAACAAGATGCAAACCAAATTAAAATTGTCGAAGTTCCGGTAATTCGGGAAAAGATCGTAAAAGTTCCGGTAATCGAAGAAAAAATCGTCATAAAAACAATTTATGTAACAAAGGATGAAGAAAATAAATCGCGAATGAATCTTTCCGAAAATAATAGTTTGGCATTAAAAAATTCGGTCGAAAACAACGGGTATTTAACGCAGACAGATCTAAAAGGTTTTCAGCCCGTTTCGGAAATTAATCTAAAAATCAGCAAAGAGGTAGATAACAATGAAAAGTAAAATATCAATGAAGTTTGGATTTATGTTAATGCTCGCGTTGCTAACAATTGCTAACGCGCAATCAAATTCAATTGGGTTTAAGAGCGGTATTACCGTAGCAATTAAAACCGAAACCGTTCCGCCGGGTAATACGGATTCATTAGGAAGTATCTATGGTTATACGGATTCTTCCGATAATATCGTTCACCGGATGATGACGGACACGAAAAACAAAATTTACTTCGGTTATGATGTGGTTGTTGAAAAACAAGACGAAACCGGAAAATTCAAAGTTTCGATCAAGCCATTATCAAAAACTCCCAAACAACTGCTCAATCGAAATATAACTTCCGGCGGCAACATTCCTGATTACGACACATTTACCGCAAAATCTCTGGCGAAATATCCGGAAGCGGTAATTTTAGACGACGGCGATACGATCACTTTGGATATTCTCGAAAATCCGCAAACCCGCACAAAAATTTCGGATATTATAAAAGTAATGTCAAAACCGAGTAAATTCATATCGGATTTTTCGGAACGCCGGGATGCAAAAGATTTTACGATTGACGATGTTTTGCTGAAAATGACGAAACCCGAAATTTCTATTAACGATAAAACTTATAAAACCGGAACAAGCCTAATGGGAAATATAAACTGGATTTACATTCAAGGAAAAGGCAGATTTATCTTCTCTTTTTCTCCGCAACCCGGTTATAATTTTCAGAAAACCGGAATTATTCTGGACAATAAAATTATGTTCGATTTCAACGGCGACAAATATAAAATCATTTCTCAGACACCGATTCTCGGCGAAGGCGGAAAATGGAATTTATGGGTGATGTATGATCCCGATTATCATTCGACTTTTGACATATCTCCTGAATCCCCTTTTCATTTCGGTGCGGCAAGTAAGATCGAATATTTATTTAATAAGAAGTAATTTGTTTCAAATTCAAAACAATAAATACTCCGTTTTCGTTAAAATGGAGTATTATTGTTTTAAACAAGAAATTTTAAAAGATGATTTGCCGGATATGAAAAACTTAATACAAAAAACCACATTATTTCTTATCGTTTTAATAATTTCCAGTTGTTTGAGTTTTGCCCAAGCGAATAAAATTAAAACGGCGAAAAAAGATGTACAGACCGAAAAGCTCGTCAAACCGATTGAAGATTATGTCGAAACAATCGCGGATTTTGTTGAAAAACAAGGAAAACCGCATCTGGTCATCGCCGATGTTTCGGATTATATCGAGAGCAATAAGCCTGTCTGGAAAAAATTTGCTTCGGAAGACGAATTTGAAAAATCGCGCGACACAAATGAAGTTTATACATTCGCCTATATCTGGCAAAAAGACGGTAAAACGGTTGCCGTAAATTTCACATATTCGAGTCCTTCAGGCGATTGGGCGCAATTTGTTTTAAATACTTACCGCGCCGACGGTTCGCTGGCAAAAGTCGATTCGCGGCTCAACACTTTTTACGGCGATGCGACTATTTTACGCACCTTTTATTTTGACGCAAAAGGCAAAAAATTAAAGGAAACGGTCAAATATCTGGATTTGCAGAGCGATGAAACCTTCGATCCGAAGACGCGTGATTTTTTCGATAGTGAAGTCGAGATTTACAAAACCGTCAGGAATCTGCCGTTCGCAAATTTGCTTAAAACATCGGTTAAGAAAAAATAATTCTAAGAAATTTAAGCCACAGATGAACACAGATAAACACAGATAATTTTTTTAGATTTCTTAATTTTGAATTTTTAACAAATATTGTTTTTTATCAAAGAAAATCTGTGTGAATCTGTGTTCATCTGTGGTTAATAATAAAATCTGTATTTTTCAAGAACCGCGAAAATTTTAAACTCGCGTTTTAGAATTATTACAGAAAAATTGGTATTTTATAAACATCTATGAAAGAACAAACAGCAAAAAAAGTGAAGCCGGATATTCGTGCGATTACCAAACTCGTGCCGCACGAAGGAAATCTCGTGCAGGGACAATCGGATCTGCCGATAGATCCCGAATTAGCCAAACAAGCATATAACGTGATCGCCGCGAGCGAAAATCATTACGGATCTTCCGAAGGAATGCCAGAACTGCGAAAGGCGGTTGCGGAAAAAATCAAAAAGTATAACGGAGTTGATGTTGACATCGCCGCCAAAACGCCGGAATTGCTTGTAACGCCGGGCGGAACGGGTGCGCTTGTCGGCGTTGTGCAGAGCTATCTGCAAGGCAAATCCGCGCTCGTTTTTGAGCCGTATTACCCGTATCACCGCA
>CAYUGW010000500.1:0-3656 GCA_964444245.1 uncultured Blastocatellaceae bacterium
GAAAAGACTGGAATGTTCCGGCGGGCGCGATCTACGGTCCGAAAGCGATGCTGATCAACGAACTTGCCGGTTCGGGCGGTGATGCGATGCCCTGGTTTTTCAAAAAACTGGACGTCGGTGTATTGATCGGAAAAAGAACCTGGGGCGGACTTGTACGCGCTTCGGGACCGCCTGCGCTGATGGACGGCGGCGGCGTAACTGCGCCGAACGGTGCGGTTTACGGTCTTGACGGCGAATGGGAAGTTGAAAATGCCGGCGTTGCGCCCGATATCGAGGTCGAATACGATCCGGCAATGTGGCGGCAGGGACGCGATCCGCAGATCGAAAAAGCCGTCGAATGGCTTTTGGAAGAACTGAAGAAAAATCCGCCGAAGGAATACAAACGTCCGGATTATCCGAATTATCACAAGAATACGGGTTTGGGCAGACAGTAGCGATTTTGGATTTTAGATTTTGGATTTTTAGAAGCCGTTTTCAAATTGAATTAATGATTAAAAGTCAGACTTAAACTATTAACTGTTCACTATCAACTATTCACTATTTTTCAGTAAAAAAAGTTTTGTTTTTCTGAATATTCAGTTGAAAGTTGATAGTTGAAAGTTGAAAGATTTGTCCGAACGAGTCTTCAAAGTTCGAGATTGAACATAGCTTTTTAAAATAAAATGTCAAATTCGTTTTGCGATGTTTTTAATGGAAAAGGAAAACTGATGAAAAAAATAACTTTAATTTTGTTGATAATATTTATCGCATCTGTCGCTAATTACGCGCAAACGAGCGATAAACCGATGCTTTTTCGCCAACCGACGATGAATAAAACTCATATCGTTTTTGTTTTCGCAGGCGACCTTTGGAAGGTTTCGCGCGAGGGCGGAACAGCCGAACGCTTGACGAGCAACATTGGAAACGAAGTGAACCCGAAGTTTTCGCCGGACGGAAATTGGATTGCTTTTTCGGGCGAATATGACGGGAATATTGACGTTTATGTAATGCCTGCGACGGGCGGCGAACCGCGTCGGATCACATATCACCCGGGAAATGACGCGGTTATCGGCTGGACACCGGATAACAATTCGATCATTTTTCTTTCGACGCGCGCGACCGGAATGCCCGTGCCGAAAATGTATGCAATGAACACAAACGGCGAAGGTTTGCCGCGCGAACTGCCGTTTCCGATGGCTGGCGGCAACGCATCTTTTTCGCCGGACGGTTCGCGCCTGGCGTATATGCCGCTCGCTCCGGCTTTTGCGCAATGGAAAAAATATCGCGGCGGGCGCACGACGAAAATCTGGATCGGCAATTTGAGCGATTCGAGCGTCGAAGAAATTCCGCGTCAGAATTCCAATGATTTTACGCCGATCTGGATGGGCGATAAAATTTATTTTCTCTCTGACCGCAACAACAAAAACGTTACGCTTTATTCATTCGACACAAAAACGAAAAGGGTTTCTGAAGAAATAGCTAATTCCGGATTCGATCTGAAAAACGCTTCGGAAGGTGCTGGCGAAATCGTCTATGAACAATTCGGTTCGATCAATATTTACAATCCGGCTTCGCGCAAGGCAAATAAAGTAAATATCACATTGAGCGGCGATTTTCCGCAGGTTCGCCCGCGTTATGAAAGAGTTGCTCAACGCGTGGCGAATGTCGCCATTTCGCCGACCGGCGCACGCGCCGTGTTTGAAGCGCGCGGCGAAATCATCAGCGTTCCGGTCGAAAAAGGAAATGCGCGGAATCTGACGAATACTCCGGGCGTTGCCGAACGTGATCCGGCGTGGTCGCCGGACGGAAAATGGATCGCGTATTTCTCGGACGAATCCGGCGAATATGCGCTGCACTTGCGCGATCAGACCGGAATGGGCGAAGTCAGAAAAATATCTCTGGGCAATCCGTCGTCGTATTTTTACTCGCCGAAATTCTCGCCCGACAGCAAAAAGATTCTGTTCACGGATAAGCGTCTGCACATTTGGTATCTTGATTTAGAGAAAAAAACTCCGGTCAAAGTTGATACGAATACGTTTGAAAATCCGTTTCCCGTTCTCGACCCGAATTGGTCGCCGGACAGCAATTGGATCGTTTATACGAAACAATTAAAAAACCGCCTGTGCGCCGTTCATACGTTTTCGATTGAAAGCGGAAAAACGACACAAATCACCGATGGTTTGTCGGATGCGCGTTATGCGGCTTTTGATCGAAACGGGAAATATATTTATTTTACGGCAAGCACCGACAACGGTCCGACGACCGGCTGGCTCGATATGTCGAGTTTTCCGTTTCAAACGACGCGCAGCGTTTATGCGGTCGTTTTGAGCAAAACCGAACCTTCGCCGCTCTCGCCCGAAAGCGATGAAGAAAAAATTGCGGACACGGCGGAAAAACCGAAACCTCCGCCCGGAAAACCCGAACCCGTCAAAGTCGTGATTGATTTTGAACAAATCGGTCAAAGAATCGTCGCGCTTCCGCTTCCGGCGCGAAATTATCAGGGACTCGTTACGGGCAGAGCGGGATCGTTTTTTATTTTTGAAAACGTTCCGACATCAGGCACAGCGGCGACTCCGAATTTCGGTGCGGCGGTTCATCGTTTCGATCTGGATAAACGAAAAGCGGAAAAAGTTCTCGACGGCGTTACGGCATTCGACGTTTCCGCCAACGGCGAAAAAATGCTTTTCGGACAATTTCCCGGACGCTTTACAATCGCTTCGACCTTTATGCCGATGAAACCCGGCGAAGGAGTTTTGAGAGTTGCCGAGATGGAAGTCGCGGTTGATCCGCGCAGTGAGTGGCAGCAGATGTATAAGGAAGCGTGGCGCATACAGCGTGATTTTTTCTATGATCCGGGCTTTCACGGCTTGAATCTGAAAGCGGCGGAAGAGCGTTATCGCCCGTTTCTCGAAGGCATTGCGACGCGCGGCGATCTGAATTATCTTTTTCAGGAAATGCTCGGAAATATGACGGTCGGGCATCACAACGCGGGCGGCGGAGACCTCCCGCAGCCGACGCGTTACACGGGCGGCTTGCTCGGCGCGGATTATACGATTGAAAACGGTCGTTATCGTTTTGCGCATATTTATAACGGCGAAAACTGGAATCCGGGACTTTTTGCGCCGCTCACGCAGCCGGGCGTAAACGTCCGGACAGGCGAATATTTAATCGCCGTGAACGGTCGCGAAGTCAAGGCAAACGATAATATTCATTCGTTTTTCCAGCAAACCGCCGGAAAACAAATTTTGATAAAAGTCAGCCCGAACGCCGACGGCAAAGATGCGCGGGAAGTTACGGTCGTGCCGGTCGGCAACGAAGGCGGTTTGCGAAACTTGGCGTGGATCGAGGGAAATCGCCGGAAAGTTTCCGAACTGAGCGGCGGGCGGCTCGCCTACGTTTATCTGCCGAACACGGGCGGCGCGGGTTATACGAATTTTAACCGCTATTATTTCGCTCAGATTGATAAACAGGGCGCGGTCATTGACGAACGCTTTAACGGCGGCGGAACAGCGGCGGATTATATCATTGATTATATGCGCCGACCTCTGATGAATTACTGGTCAACCCGCGAAGGCGAAGATTTTACCACGCCGGTCAGTTCGATCTACGGACCGAAAACGATGATGATTAATGAGTATTCGAGCAGCGGCGGCGATCTGTTACCATGGTTATTTAAA
>CAYUGW010000501.1:0-2555 GCA_964444245.1 uncultured Blastocatellaceae bacterium
AAAACTCCAAACCGAAACGCGCAAAACTTTCGTCGTCGTCGCTGATTCAAACGAAGAACTAGAAACGTGGGAATCAGATTTGAATTTCTGGCAAAACTCGGTTCAAAGTAAACAGTTCAAAGTAAACAGTTCAAAGGAAAACCAATCCAAAATCCAAAATCCAAAATCCAAAATCGAAACTTTGCCTTCGATGGAAACTGACGTTTACGCCGGAATTTCGCCGCACGCCGAGACGCTGGAAAAACGCGCGCTGACGCTCTGGAATTTGTCTTTCGGTCAAACGGATTTTGTCGTAACTTCGGCAAAATCTTTAATTACAAAAACGCTTTCGCCTGAAGAAACGCGGAAATTAGGCGCGATTCTGAAACGCGACGAAGATTTTCCGCCCGATGAATTATTGGAAAAGCTCGCCGCTTCCGGTTATGTGCGCGAAGAACCGATCAAAAATATCGGCGAATTTTCTCTGCGCGGTGGAATAATCGATGTCTGGTCGCCGGACGCGGAATATCCCGTAAGAATCGAATTTTTCGGCGACACGGTTGATTCGATCCGCCAGTTCGATGCCGAATCGCAGCTTTCGATCAGCCAGTTAAAAGAAACAAGCATCGCGCCGATGCGCCCGTTTTCCGCGTCCGCACAGGATTTTAAGGATTGGGCGTTTTTTGCGCGTGAGAGATTCCGGGACGAAAAATTTGCGCGGAATCTGACCGACCGCACGCAATTTTCCGATGAAGGAGAAGATTTTTCCGGTTGGGAATTTCTGATTCCGATTGTAAACCCAAGAAATTCCAGCGTTTTCGATTTTCTGACGGACTGCATTTTCGTTTTCGACGAGCCGGCGATGATCGAAAAAACGCTCGAAACTTTTTACGAATCTGTCGAAGAGCATTACGCCCAAATCACCGAACACGGCGAGATCGGTTTAACGCCGGACGAATTATTTTTAAGCGGCGAAACCTTGCGCGAAAAATTAATTTCAATCAACCGAATCGAACTCCGCGCCCTCGGAAAAACGGCGGCGCAAACCGACGAAGAATTTCAGACACTTTGAATTTGTTGATAAATTCCCTTATTTCCGCTATTTTATTGATATGGAAATTACGCTCAATCTGCCGAAAAAAGTTTATCTGGATTTATCAAAAACCGCCAAAAAATCGAAGCGGAGTTTTGATGAAATAGTTTCCGAGCGGTTGCAAAACCGTGATGAGAATGCTTTAACAAACAGTTCTGACGAAGAAGTTTTGGACGCGGCGAAAATTTGGATTCCCGAAGATCAAGCAGCACGCCACAGCGAACTTTTATACAAAAATCAAGCCGATACTTTGACCGAGGCGGAACGAAAGGAATTGAAATTTTTCCAGCAGATCTATCAAATTTCGCTGCTCAGAAAAGCGCAGGGCATCACGGAAGCCTTGCGGCGCGGGTTGATTAAATCGGTTGACGAATTAAAATGAGCAGAATTCCGTTAAAAATGCAGGACAAAATCCGCATTCAAGCTCAAAACCGTTGCGGTTATTGTCTGCTTCCGCAAAATTTAAATCCGACGCTTCTGGAAATCGAACATATTATCCCGACCGCCACAGGCGGAACTGATGAAGAAGAAAATCTTTGGCTCGCGTGTCGTGAATGCAATTCTCATAAATCAACCAAAACACACGGTTTAGATAAAACAGCAAAACGGCGCGTCAGACTTTTTGATCCGCGAAGACAAAAATGGAAAAGACATTTCAAATTTAATGAGAATAAAACAAAAATCATCGGCAAAACCGCTTGCGGCAGAGCAACCGTAGAAACGGTAAAACTCAATAACGACACGCTCGTTTCCGTCAGAAAATTATGGGTTGAATTCGATTTATTTCCGCCGGAAGATATAATTTCCTAATCAAAAAAATCAATGTCAAAAAAACCTTTATTTTTATTCCCGACCGCCGAAAAATCCGCCGATTTCGAGATCGGCTCGCGACCGACGCGAAAATATCGCGGAAATGTTAAAGAATTTGCCGCCGATTTTAAAAACGACGAGCAACGAACAACGGACAACGAACAATTTTTCGTCTTTCAAGCGCACGGCATTGCCGAAAGATTTTCCGACATCTTGCGCGATTACGATATTGTTTTGCCCGAAAATTTAATAAAAATCGGCGATCTGTCGGGCGGTTTTGAAATTCCTCTGTTAAGGCTGAAAATCTTCACCGAAACAGACATTTTCGGCGAAACAACGCAAGCCGAATTTCAAAGATCAAAGATCAAAGATCAAAGATCAAAGACCAAAATAAGTGCCTTTGTTTCCGATTTCCGCGATTTAAAACCGGGCGATTTCGTCGTTCACGTCGATCACGGAATCGGGCGGTTTGAAGGTTTGCAGGTTTTGGAAACGGGCGGCGTGTCGCGTGAGTTTATGCTTTTGATCTACGCCGAAAATTCCAAACTTTTCGTTCCGGTTGAAAGATTAGATTTAGTTTCGCGCTACTCTTCCGGCGAAGCGGCGCAGCCGACGCTTGATCGCCTCGGCGGTTTGGGATGGCAGAAAACCAAAGCGAAAGCCAAACGGGCGA
>CAYUGW010000501.1:2565-3645 GCA_964444245.1 uncultured Blastocatellaceae bacterium
TATGGCGGACGAGCTTCTTCGGCTTTACGCCGAACGAAAACTCGTGCAAGGCTTTGCGTTTTCAGGCGATACGCCGTGGCAGGAAGAATTCGAAGACGCGTTTCCGTATCAACTGACGACCGATCAGGCGGGCGCAATCGAAGACACGAAAAAAGATATGCAAACCGCCGTTCCGATGGATCGCCTGATTATCGGCGATGTCGGTTACGGCAAAACGGAAGTCGCGATGCGCGCCGCATTTAAAGCCGTGATGGACGGCAAACAGGTCGCGATTTTAACGCCGACGACGATTCTCGCTTACCAGCATTTTGAAACTTTTAAACAGAGATTTGCGGCGTTTCCCGTCAATATCGAACTTTTATCTCGTTTTCGTTCAAAAAAAGAACAGAAGGAAGTCGTCGAAAAAGCGGAAAAGGCGGAAGTTGACGTTTTGATCGGAACGCACAGAATTCTGTCAACGGACGTAAAACTCCCGAAAATCGGGCTGGTCGTCGTTGACGAAGAACAAAGATTCGGTGTCGCGCATAAGGAAAAATTAAAGCATCTGAAGAAAAAAGTTGACGTTTTGACTCTGAGCGCAACGCCGATTCCGCGCACTTTGAATATGTCTCTTTTGGGAATGCGCGATATGTCGGTGATCGAAACTCCGCCGCGCGATCGTCTGGCGATCAATACGCAGGTCGTGCAATTTTCGGAAGGCGTAATTAAATCGGCAATCGAACTCGAACTGGCGCGAAACGGGCAGGTTTTCTTTATACACAACCGCGTCGAAACGATCGAAGCGATGACCGCGCATATCAAAAAAATCGTGCCGAATGCGCGTGTCGTTTTCGCGCACGGACAGATGAACGAAAAAATTCTGGAAGAAATTATGCTCGATTTCGTTGATTATAAATACGACGTTTTGATTGCCACGACGATCATCGAAAACGGCATAGACATTCCGCGGGCGAATACGATCATCATCAATCGCGCCGATAATTACGGGCTTTCTCAGCTTTATCAGTTGCGCGGACGAGTCGGGCGTTCGAATCGACGCGCTTACGCGTATCTTCTGATTCCGGGCGAACTTGAATTAAC
>CAYUGW010000502.1:0-3641 GCA_964444245.1 uncultured Blastocatellaceae bacterium
CGATTCGGCTGCGCTCTCGCAAATTCGTCGTTCGGATTATATACGGGAAGTTTCTCGAAATTCGACGCTCTCAAGGCAATTCCGAGCGTTACGTCGAGCATCTGAATCGCGCCGTCATATTGCCATTCTTCGCGGAATTCGTCCGAAGGTTGGTGATAATGATTTTTATTGAAATCAGCGAAAAACTTTTCCGCCCAGCCTTTTTCACGATTTACAAAATCATCGCCGCTTCGAATGCTCAGAGCCGGAATTCCGGCTTTGGCGAACGGAAAATGATCGGAACGGAAAAAATAACCCTGTTCCGGGCGATTGTCGGGCATAAAAGTCATCGAGCGTTTTTTGAGTTCTTCATTAACGAACGCGCCGAGCGTTGAGCGTTCCGCGCCTAACGCGCCGTAATTGCGTGTTTTCCCGTAAAAATTCCCGCCGTCAATATTGATATTCGCCGCCGTTTTATCTAGGGGGAAAACCGGATTTTTAACATACCATTCCGCACCGAGAAGTCCTTGTTCTTCAGCGGTTACGAATAGAAAAACCTGCGATCTTCGGGGCTGCTGATCTTTCGGCAGTTTCGTAATCGCCTGCGCCATCGAAATTATTTGCGCCACGCCCGAAGCGTTATCTAACGCGCCGTTGTAGATCGCGTCGCCTTCCGCATTCGGTTTGCCGACTCCGAGATGATCCCAATGCGCCGTATAAACGACAAATTCATTTTTCAAATTCGCGTCCGAACCTTCCCAAAATCCGACGACATTGTTTGATTCGACCTTGTTTATTTCGGCTTTCAGATTGATGTTTATTTTTGTTTTTAATTCGACGGGCTGAAAATCCCTCGTTTTTGCCCGATTCATCAAATCGCTCAAGCTCAAATTCGATGATTTCAGAAATTCTTCAACTTTCGCATCGCGCATCCACGCCTTCATTTGCAGAAACGGCGTTTTATTCGTTTCGGTTCGCGCAATATCGAATCTTTCCGTGCCGCCGAACGAAGTTTCGACGACGTTCCAACCGTAGCCCGCCATTTGATCGGTATGAATCAAAATCACGCCTTTCGCGCCGCGCCGCGCGGCTTCTTCGTATTTATAAGTCCAGCGTCCGTAATATGTCAGAGCCTTTCCGCCGAACAGATTCGGCTCTTTTTCCGTCGCTGGAGGTTCGTTGACAAACATCAGCAAAATTTTGTCTTTATAGAGCGAAGCGTCGCCCTTGTAATCATTCCAATTCTGCTCCGGTGCATTGATCCCGTAACCGACAAAAACCAGATCGCCTTCGACGCTGACATCATTTTTCTGCGCGTCGGTAAAGCCGACAAAATCCGAGCCGAAATTAAATGTAAACGCCTTTTTGTCGGAAAGACTCGAAACATTCAAAACCGTGTTCGGATCGGATTTTAAACCAACCAGCGAAACGCTCTGAAAAAAGCTGCCGCCATTTCCCGGTTTAATTCCGGCGAGTTCCAAACGACTGGCGATATATTTCGCCGCCAATTCCCCGCCGCGCGTTCCCGGCGCACGTCCTTCAAAACCGTCATCCGACAAAAATTTTATCGTTGAACGCAAATCGCTTTCACTGAAAAGATTCGTGTAATCCATTTTTTGTGCAAATGAATTTATAACAAAGCCGATAACAAATAATAAACAAAATATTTTTTTCATAACTGTAAATTTAATAAAAGACATAGTTTAGAAAGCGGTCTTTGACCGCGTAACCGGTTATAATTGCGCCAATCGCGGTCAAAGACCGCTTTCTAAACGGCAATTTAGATTTATTTATATTTTAACCTTTAATCAAACTCATCGCTTCAGCCCGCGTTCGCGCATCTTTTCTAAAGCCGCCTAAAACGCTGGAAGTTATCGTTTTTGAACCCGGTTTTTTCACGCCGCGCAAGGTCATACAAGTATGTTCGGCTTCCATTACGACCATTACGCCGATCGGCTGCAATTCTTCAAAAAGCGTGGTGGCGATCTGCTGCGTCAGACGTTCCTGAACTTGCAGACGTTTGGCGAAAATCTCGGCAATCCGCGCGAGTTTCGATAATCCGACGATGCGCCCGCCCTTCGGAATATACGCAATATGAACTTTCCCGACAAACGGCGCGAGATGATGTTCGCAGACCGAAGCAATCGAAATATCTTTGACGATCACCATTTCGTCGTGCGAATCGCCCGGCAGCGGCACGATTTCCGCTCTCGCGTCCTGCCACATTCCTTCAGTGAGTTCCGCATAAAAACTTGCCACGCGCTCGGGCGTTTTCCGCAAACCTTCGCGTTCCGGGTCTTCGCCCATTCCTTCGAGTATTAGGCGCACGCCCGCCACGATTTTTTCCAGATCAATTTTTTTCTTCACAAAATCTACCTTTTTTAACTTAATGCAGTCGCCCGTCTTAAAATTTGCGAGGCTTTCGGAGATAAATCCAATAAAACGAAATAATCGGAAGGATAAATAAATTTCTCGCCGTTTTCAGATATTATTCCGACATAATCGGTTTTTGAAAGCGTAACTTCATAAACTTTAAGCGGAATCAGCACATTTTCATCGGCTTTGACACAAATGGCAAATGTTTTTTCTCTATTTGTTTCACCCGAAATTCTTTCCCGATCAAAAACCCGACCGCCTTGTTTTAAGATTTTTTCCTTCAATAATTCGTTATTCATCTGTCTAACTCCGATAAAAATTCACACAAAATTTTATATTCATTTTTAATTAAATCTTCTTTTTCATTTTTTGCCCAAATATCCAAAAAGATAATATAATCATCGCTTTTTGCCAAAAAATAAACAACCCTTATGCCGCCCCGTTTTCCGCGTCCCTTTATTTTCCAGCGAACTTTTCTAATCGGATAAGGCAAGCGCGGAATCACATCGCCCCAGTCAGGATGCTCAAGAAGAAAATCTTGCAAATCATAATAATTATCATCCCCGATTAATTTTAGGACTTTCTTTGTAAATTGAGGTCTTTCCAAAAAACAAAATTTCATATCTTAAATAAAGTATGTTTCAGTCTTCTAATTTTGTAAGGTTTTTTAAAATTTTCATTTCCACCTCATGAAAATTCAAATTTTCTCTTTCCGCAATTTCTTTTAAATATTCAAATTCCGGTTTTGCATTAATAATTTTGCCTTTAAATCTGGCGATCTTCACATCAATTTCGCCGAATTCGGTTTCGATTTTGACAACTTCACGCGGCAGACAATCGCGCTCTATTTGACGAATTCTCAAACCGATGGTCGAAGTTTCAGTATAAAGCAATTCGGTAAAAATTTCCTTTTTATCCGTTTCACAAAGAATCGAAACCATCGTCGCCGGACGATTTTTCTTCATTTGAATCGGCGTAAACCAACAATCCAGACATCCCATTTCAAACGCTTTATCCATTACATAACCCAAAATCTGCGGCGAAAGATCATCAATATTTGTTTCCAATAAAATCAAATCATCGTTTTCAAATCCGTGTTTATCTGTGTGTATCTGTGAATAAATTTCTTCCTTTGCGTCTTTGCGACTTTGCGTCTTTGCGTTAGAAATTTCTCCAATCATCAACCGCAGAACGTTCGGAAAATCCTTGTATTCACGAGTTCCCGCGCCGTAAGCCGTTTTTTCGACGCGCATTTCGGGCAGTTTTCCGAATTCGTCGCAAACGGT
>CAYUGW010000503.1:0-3632 GCA_964444245.1 uncultured Blastocatellaceae bacterium
ATGACCGATGCGATTATGAGCGGAAATGTGATTGCGCTCGATATTGACGACGCGGAATTTGTCGAAGCTCTGGCGGAAGAACTCGAAGCGGTCGGCGCGAAGGTCGAAGTTGAATCGGACGAAGAAGAATAAGCGGCAAAACCTTTTATGTCGGATTCGCATCAAAATTCAATAAAATATTTAGACGCACAGGTGAAACTTCCCTGAAATAGCTGTATTATAAGATGGAGTTGATGGGGAACTTTTTTGAAGCCGAAAACGTCAAAAGTAAAGTAAATTATGGATAAGGCAAAAAAAAATCAAAACGGCTCGGAAGAATTGCCGCGTGCAAAGGATTTTAAGTTGCCGGAAGTTCTGACCGAAGATCAGCAGGAACTTATTGAAGCATTTCGTGATGCGATGGACGCTTTGAAAAAAGAAGAAGTGAAATATGGCAAGAAAACCTATATTTGACACTTCGGTTTTTCCTGATTACGCAAAGCAAATTGAAAATTTGTTGCTGTCGTGTCTTTTTCCGTCAATAATTTTTTACGAACTCGTGGCGACTTCCATTGATGATTCGACTTTGCAAAGATATGAGCGTTGGCGCGTGTTGGCAAATAAAAATAAGTTGCTGATAAATCCGACGGCAAGCGATTGGTGGGAAACTTCAAAAGCGATTCGGCGGCTTTATTTGATGCAGAGCGAACAACCGACTAAATTAAAAACTTTGCGAAACGATGCGTTGATTGCGCGTCTTGCCGTGATAAATGAAGGTTTTGTCGTCACACACGATATTGACGATTTTCAGATAATTCAAAAAGTGATGCCGAATCTGAAAATTTTATCGGCACAGGAATTTTTTGAAACTTAAGATTTTAGAATAGGAAAATATTATGCCAAATTTAGGAACAACAGAAATTATTTTAATTGTTGCGGTTTTATTTTTACTTTTCGGCGCGAGCCGCTTGCCGCAGCTTGCCAAATCAATCGGGCAGAGCAAACGCGCATTTAAGGAAGGATTGGACGAAGCCGAACGCGAAGCGCAGGAAGAAGATAAGAAAAAACTTTCCGCCAATCAAACTCCGCCGCAGATAAATGCGATGAGCGATGAAGAATTACTGGCGGAAATGCGCCGCCGCGCCGAAGTCAAGCAAAGTTAAGCAATAAATGCAGAACAAACGCATAGTTTGGGATGAGAAAAAGAACAAAATAAATCAGACCAAACATCAGATAAGTTTTGAAGATGCGGCAACGGTATTTTTCGATGCGTTAGCTTTAACGGTTGCAGACCCCGAACATTCCTTGTATGAATTTCGATTTGTAACTGTCGGTGAAACGACGACGCAAAAATTGATTAAAGTTTCCTTCGCGGAAACGGAAACCGAGATAAGAATAATTTCCGCAAGAAAACCGACTAAATCAGAAAGATTACAATATGAACAAGAATACTGATTTTAGTAAAGGAATCAGAGGCAAACATTCTCAAATGAAACTGGAAATTGTCGGCGCAGTCGAGAATGTTTGGGCGGTTTGCGTGTCGAAACAGGACGAAAACCTTATTCAATTCAAACTTTACAAAATCGAAACGTCGGCAAATTCGGAAAAAGTTAAAACTGAAAATGAACAGGGCGAAACAAAATTTTACCCGAAAAATTGGTTTGCGCCCTTGAAAATTTCTCAAAATATTATCGGATTATTGGAAAAAGCGGCTTAGATAAAAGCTTTTTCACTTTTTCACCTTTCCACTTTTAAACTTTCTCCCCGCCGATCATCGTCGCTTTGACGGTAAATTGAAAACTCAGACTGTCGCGGTTTTCGTCTATTGTTTGAGCGAGTCTTTTCTTTACTTTTTTCTTCTCTTTTTCATCGAGAAAATCGAACCAATTCATCATCAGAAAATCGGAAACGAGTGTGGAATCGATAAATTCCTTGCCGTTTTCAAATTCAAAAATTTCAACATGGGTTTTGGTCTGAAATTTTTTCAAACCCGCGTTTTTCGCAATTTCTTCGAGATCGGAAACGGTCGGAATTTCCTTAATCAAACGCTCGGCTTCTTTGCTTTTTTCAAACAGGTCTTCGCTGATCAAAACTTCCCAGAGCATCGAAAAAATCTCGCCGAAGCTGCCCGCCGTCGGCAGAAAAAACGCCGCTTGGCGTTCGGCTAATTCGATTGCGTCGGTTAAAAATTCCGCGACATCTTTGGGTTTGACCAAACTCGCGTCGGCGATCACCAGATCGAACGGATCGCGCGGCGCGAAAGTAGAAAAACCGACATCGGCGCGGATCGCTTTCGCCTTTGCATCGGCGATTATTGTTAATTCCTCGTCTTCGGTGATGCCGAGAATTTCTATTTTATCGTCGAGTTTTTCGCGCAGAGCGAGAACGTGATTTCCCGTTCCGGCGTTTAGATAAAGAACCGATTCTTCGTCGCTGAATTTATAATGTTTGTCAAAATTATCCGTAAAACGCGCCGTCCATTCGGTGTCCACGCTCAAATCGCGCAGAAAGGCGAGTTCTTTTTGTGTCTTACTCATACTTATATAATTTAACGCAAAGACGCGAAGACGCAAAGGGCGCTAAGTTAGTCAAAATAAAATAAATCTGCTAATTTATGAATTAAAAAATAAAAAATTTGCGCCTTCGCGCCTTCGCGTCTTTGCGTTAAAAAAATTAGAAAAACTATGGCAAAAAATGTAAAAGAATTATTTGATCTTTCAGGCAAAACGGCAATCGTCACGGGCGGTTCGCGCGGAATCGGTAAGGAAATGGCGGAAGCTCTCGCCGAAGCGGGCGCGAATTTGATGCTTTGCGCACGGCGCGAAGAATGGCTGACCGAAACGGCGGAAGAATTTCGCGCCAAAGGTTTTCACGTTCACGCCAAGGTTTGCGATGTTTCCAAAGCCGAAGACGTGCAGACGGTCGTTGACGAAACCGTGAACAAATTCGGCGCGGTTGATATTTTGATAAATAATGCCGGAATTTCGTGGGGCGCGATGCCCGAAGATATGCCGCTCGAACAATGGCAAAAGGTGTTGGACGTGAATTTGACGGGTTGTTTTTTGATGGCGCAAGCCGTCGGCAAAGAAATGCTCAGGCAAAACAGCGGTTCGATCATAAATATCGCTTCGATTGCGGGTTTAAGGTCTTCGGCAAACGGTCCGTTTTACGCGGGTTACGTGGCGAGCAAGGCGGGTTTGATCGGTTTAACGCGCGAACTTGCGGCAAGCTGGGGACGCAAGGGAATTCGCGTCAACGCCATCGCGCCGGGATTTTTTCATTCGCGCCTTGCCGACAAAGTAATTGATCTTTACGAGCGTTCGATTCAGGAAAACAACGTTATCCCGCGCGTCGGCGCAGAAGGCGAGCTTAAAGGCATTACGGTTTTTCTCGCGTCTGATGCTTCAAGTTATATTACCGGGCAAACAATCGCGGTTGACGGCGGAATGACGGTTTGATTTTGGATTTTAGATTTTGGTAGAGAGTGAAAATAAAGCTGGAGAAACTGAAACGGTCTGCTCCGTTCAGATAACGGATAAATTCTTGAAAAAAAGGAAAAGGCACGAACTTTGTTTGTAGGTTTTTTGTTATGGGAAAACATATTCATAGAAGCAGGGAAAATTATTCGCAAAAAATCGCTCGAATCTTTAAGA
>CAYUGW010000504.1:0-2390 GCA_964444245.1 uncultured Blastocatellaceae bacterium
AGGTCGGCGTTTCTTCGAATCCCGGAGAAGGCTCGACGTTTTTCATCGAACTCCCGAAAAACGAACCGAATGAAACCGTCGCGGTTGATCATTAATGAGCGACACGATGTTCGCCCGGCTCGAATTTATCCGGTTTTTTTAAGAATTTTTTCCGCAAAAGAACGCGAACGGGTAAATCCGTTCGCTGTCTTTTGCTTTTTTTCGCTCACTTTCGCCTGCCTTTCGCGGGCATATTTTCTTTTTCCAACCCGGACAATTCCAATTGCGCTCAGTAATGCGGTTTAAAAGTTTAACGCTGTTAATCTATATAATTTTCTCTTCAAAGGATTTTATGTTATAATAAAGATATCCGGGTATAGTAGATAAACAGCGAATCAGCAGTTTTCGATTCGTTCCCTCGCGTTATCTATTTAACATAACGAAAGGAGGAATTATATGGAACTAAGCGTAGGTCAGAAAGTCGCCTATCCGAATCAAGGTGTTTGTATGATTGAAGACATCGCGCGGAGAGATATCGGCGGAAATGAAATGAAATTTTATTCGCTCCGTGTTTTGAGCGACAATTCGACGATTTTCGTGCCGATGGCAAATGCCGAAACGGTCGGATTGAGACCGATTATCGGTAATAAGCAGTATAAGCATTTGTTGACTCATCTGGAAAGGGATTTCGAACAGGTCTCCGATGATTGGAAGGTTCGCTCCCGTGAGTTTAACGACAAACTTCAATCGGGCGATATTTTTGAAGCGGCGGATGTTCTGAAAAAACTGACGTTTCTAAGCGGCGAGAAAAAACTTTCTTTCCGCGAACAGAGCCTCCTGGAAAAAGCCAAGTTTCTGATTATTTCCGAACTCAGAAACGCCGAACTCGGCAATGAACAGAAGATTGAAAAGAAGATCGAGAAACTGGTCGAACTTGCCTGTAGCAATCATCACGTCGAAGAAGAAGAAGAAGAACTCACCGAAGGGGCGAAATCGGCGACAAGTCACTAACCGGCGTCGGTCAGCGGAATAGAAAAGATTAAGTATCAAAAAGGCTTTCGAAAATTTTTTCGAAAGCCCTTTTTTTATTAAAAAATCCGATTTGCCTGATGGACGCGGCCGACAAAAGTTTGTCGGCCGCTTACGATTTGCCGTAACTCGTCCGGACGACCGTTTTGATATTTCCCCGCACGTTGAAATCGCCTTCGATCTCGAGTTTTAACGGATCGCACGCCTTGATGAAGTCATCCCGGATTATATTGACGACATGTTCGTGAAAAACCTTTACGTCGCGGAATGAATTGATGTAGAGTTTGAGACTTTTCAATTCGATGCAGCGTTCGTTCGGGACGTATTTCAATCTGATCGTGGCAAAATCGGGAAAATCCGAAAACGGACAGACGGCCGTAAATTCGGGCATCTCGAATTCGATCCAGATTTCGTTTCCGGCATATTCATATTCGAACGTGTCGAGCGGAAAAAGCTCCATTTCTCCGCGCGGCGTCGAGCGGATGTCGAGGTTTTGTTGATTGGTCGGCGGTAAATTCATTTTTATTTCCCCTGTTATAAGCGATTCGTAATTCGTAAATAGTCTAATATACCAAAACCGAAACGAATTACGAATCGCCCGTTGCGGGTGGCGAAGTGCGGTTATCAAACTTCGGATTTCGGATCGTTAATATGAGAAATGCCGCGATCAGGGAAATCCCCGCGCTGACTAAAAAGGCCGTCGCGGCATTATAACTAGTCCACAGATAACCGAACCAGAGCGACGCGGGAAAAACCGTGATGCCGAAAGCTAAATTGTAGAGACCGTAGGCGGTGCCGCGTTTTTCTGGCGGAACTAGATCGGCGACGAGGGCTTTTTCGGCGCCTTCGGTCAAACCGAAATAGATTCCGTAGATGAGAAACAAGACCAGCGCCTGTCCGGCACCGGAGACGAAGGCGAAACCGGCATAAACCAGTGCATACAGAAGCCAGCCGGCGAAAATCAGTTTTCTTCGTCCGATCTTGTCCGACAAATCGCCGAAAACGAGCGAACTGAACATTTTGGAAAGATGCAGAGCCATCCATAAAAGCGGGATCACCGTCAGAGGAATTCCCGCCTGTTCGGCTCTTAACAAAAGAAAAGCGTCGGTCGAATTGGAAAGTGTGAAAAGCGCGATGATGACCAAAAAACGTTTGAAGTTTCCGTCGAATTCTTTCAGCGAAAGCTTCATTTCGGGCGTTTCGGCCTTGATTCCCGTCTTCAGTGTTTTCTCTTCGTGAACGAAAAAGATAATGACGAAGAGTCCGAGAACGACGAGTCGAGCGATGGGCTTGAGTCGAGCGATGGGCTCGAATCGAGCGACGGGCTCGAGTCCAGCGATGGGCTTGAGTCCAGTGACGGGCTCGAATCGAGCGATGGGCTT
>CAYUGW010000504.1:2400-3620 GCA_964444245.1 uncultured Blastocatellaceae bacterium
CCGAGAACGACCGGGATCGAGGCGAACAGAAAGACCTGCCGGTAGTCTTCGGCGGTCGGGTTGTTCGAATCGCCGGCGAGAAAATAAAGCAGTATGAAAGCGACGACCGGGCCGAGCACCGCACCGAGATGATCGAAGGCCCGGTTAAATCCGAAGGCGAGACCGCGTTTTTCTTCCGGAACGCTCGCCGCCAGAAGCGCATCACGCGGCGCGACGCGGATGCCTTTGCCGATCCGGTCGGTAACGCGGACGAACAGAACCTGCTGCCAGCTGGTCACGAAAGCCAGCAGCGGGCGGACGATAGTGGCGAGCGAATAACCGGCGAAAACGGGAAGTTTTCTTTTGTCGAACTTATCGCTCAGATAACCCGAAAATAATTTCAGGAGACTCGCCACAGATTCGGCGAAGCCTTCGATCAAACCGATGGCGAAAGGCGTTGCGCCGAGCGTGACGGCCAGAAATGCCGGAAGTAAAGGATAGATTATTTCGCTTGATGTATCGTTGAGGAGGCTGACGACGCTCAGGGCGAGAACATTGCCCGTCAGACTTTTGTAGCGCCTGAAATAGTTTTTGATCTTCCGGAGAGGCATCTACTTTAAGAATCGAAACTCAGCGGGATCTTTTTGTTTTGGCCGGCCGCGGATTCTCTGAATCGCTTTCTCCGTTTATACTCCAGAGGGCGATGCCGCCGACGATCGTGACGGCCAGAATCAGCAGTACGACCATCGCCCGGATCGCCATTTTGACGGTCTTTTTTAAGAGTCTGAAGGTAATATACGCCACGGCGAGCATCACCAGAATAAATATGATTGCGGCTATTTCCATAAAATCAGTCGGCTGCGTTTCGGTTGCCGGCTTTTTCGATCTCGTCGATATTCTCTTCGGTCAGAGAAGACGTTTCGGCGGGCAGAGCGTAATCGCCGTCGATCCAGGCACCGAAATCGATCAATTTACAACGTTGAGAACAAAAGGGACGGAATTCATTACCTTTATATTCGGTTTCTTTACTGCAATTCGGACATTTTACTTTCGGCATAAAAATTCGTCTGCAAGACAGAGTATCATAAGTTTTTGTAAGATAGAAAAGTGTCTTAAAATATTGAAAATAGTTGAATGTTTCGTTTTTCGGTGCAATTATACAAAGTTAAGTTGTCCGATTGCATCCAAAACGAACAAAAATTTAGCGGAAACCGTATTTTAGAAAGAGTAAATTAATAAAC
>CAYUGW010000505.1:0-3617 GCA_964444245.1 uncultured Blastocatellaceae bacterium
TTCGTTTGCGCCTCGGTTATTTGCGTCTTTGTCGGACGAAAAGCCTTTTTGCGGGTGCTTGTGTCGGCGGTTGTTGAGGTGTTCGAGTTTTTTACGGAAGTTTCGGTTTGAGCATTGATCGCCATACCGAGTAAAAGTATGGTCACTAATATTAGAGTTTTTTTCATGGTTTCCTCCTATTTTTTATAGGTTTTAAGGTCCGGCATCGTCTTTTTTTTGGTAAAGCTTATGTGAAAAACGCCGGAGCGGATTGAGTGTTTAGCGAAAACGGCTTTTCGCTTTTGAGATTTAAGGTTCGGATTATTAAACGTTTGTAAAGATGAAAAATTAATAATCCGTCGTATAAATTTTATTGACACAGATTATTCAGCATTTTGCGATATTTTGTCAAGAGTTTTTTTTCAAACTATGACACTTTCAGGATTCTTGAAGAAGGAAATATTAAATTGCGGTCAGCTAAAATTATGTGAAATTTTGAAATTCTCTGCTAAAATAAACGCATTATGATTCAAAATATCCAGGTAATCTATAAAAACGGCGTTTTGCGTCCATTACAACCGCTCGATTTGCCGGAAGATAAAATTCTCGAAATTGACGTGCGCGATATTTCGGAAAATGAAACCGACAAAGAAAAATGGCTGAAAGAATTTGACGAATGGATGGAAAGCCTCGACCCGAATACGCCGAATCTGACCGATGAACAAATCAGCCGCGAAAGTATTTATGAAGAACAGCTAAACCGCCAGCGATGAAATATCTTCTCGACACAAATATTCTTCTGCGCCTTGTTGAGCTAAATCATCCGCATCACAAAGAAGCAAGCGAAGCCCTCAAAACTTTGCGCCGACAAAATAATACTTTTTACGTTCTTCTACAAAATGTTTCCGAATTTTGGAATGTCTGCACTCGTCCCGCCGACAAAAAAGGTTTAGGTCTTTCGATTGCTAAGACCGATTTGCAACTGAAAAGATTTGAACGCTTTTTTACGCTTTTGCCCGACACATTTGAAGTTTATAAAAATTGGCGCGAACTCGTCGTCAATCATTCGGTTTCGGGCATTCAAGTTCACGATGCCAAAATCGTCGCCGCAATGAAAACGCATAACATTCAAAATCTGTTGACATTTAACGCTAAAGATTTCAAACGCTACACAGATATAAAAGCTGTTGAGCCGAAAGATGTTCAACTTTAAAGAATTTTTGGAAGGCAAGCCCAAAACAGACAGGTTTTTATGAGAACTATTATCGAATTTCACAAATTTATTAAAAAGGCAGACAAATTATTCGGGGCGGAAGAAAGAGAAAAAATCGTTTATCTTGTGTGCAACTTAAAATTCCTTAATTGTCGCGTTGCGACGAAAAGAGTTTAGCCGCGCGAATTATGTTCTTTAAAAAATAAAGCCGTAAAAAGGTTAGAAAACATTTTCGCTGGGAGCGCGGGCATCCTTGCCTGCTGAGTGCGCGCAGCACGAACAAACCTGTAATACCAAAAAAAGTTTCTAGCAAATAATGGCTTTCGCGCCGTTTTCAAACGACGCGGCACCAGAGGGATGCCTGCGCTCCCAGCATAAACGCTTTTAAACTTTTTACGGCTTTATTTTTTCAAAGAACATAAAGACCGAGGCTAAACTCAAATTGTCGCTAACGCGACACAATGAGAATGCTTTTTATTTTCAATAGTTTAGTTAAATTAACAAAATCTAAATTAAAGTTGCACACAAGGTAATCGTTTATTTTTTATCCTTAAATCCGAAAGCCGGAAAAATAATTGAAAACTTCGGCGGTATTAGAAAATTACAATACCATTAGAAAGGACAAAGAAACACGGAATACAATATCTACTTTCATCCCGGAACAAATAATCTTCCGCTCGTTATTATTTCAATTTTCAAAAAAAGTGAGAAAATGATTTTTAATAAAATCATCGAGATTTTGATTCATTCAAAAGTAAAAATTTGATCAATCGTTTATTGAGGGTGTCAAATAATCTGTGTAAATGAGTCTGTGCCGAATCCGTTTATCGGCACTCTTTCCTCGAATAGTATCGCTAAACGCGATTCATCGCCGAGCAAGTCTTCCGGTTTTTCATATTCCTTTAATAATTCGTCAAGTAATTTCTGGGTAATTGGCATAATCATTGTCCTCCATTAATATAAAACGTTGATTAACACCATTTACACAGATTTTTTTACACCCTCAAAGATTTGTATTGACAAACAATTCATTTTGACTAAAATAAATTCATCGCATAATCAATTCGGTTTTTTTTGTCTGTCCCAATATTTTGCGTTACTGCCACTGCAAAGCGCTTCGTCTTAAAACCGAAAATTTTCCCATGTGGCTATTTAATTAAAGTCAATGCATTCTAAATTTTCCCAAAAGGTCGAATTATTCGCAAATATCACTATTATTCTTGTAGCTATCTTACTGGGTTACCTTCTAATCCAGAAGTTACTTTTTCAGCAGGTCCCGCAAATCCAACCACCAGCCGAAATTAGCAAAGGAACAAAAATTTCTTTGCCTAATGTTGATTGGCAAGTAAATCAGAGAACATTACTGATTGTCTTGCAGAAAGGTTGTCGATTTTGTACTGAAAGTATGCCTTTCTATAAGACTTTGGTTGAAAAATCAAAAGAGAAAGGTATTAAGCTAATTGCCGTTTTGCCTAGCTCGCGCGAGGAAAGCATTCGATATTTGAAAGAAAACGGTGTGGACATCCAAGACATCAAGCAATCTCAACTTGATTTGATCAATGTGCAGGGAACTCCCACGTTGATTCTTGTTAATGAGAAAGGCGAAGTTTCAAATTCTTGGATAGGTAAACTTTCTTCAAATAAGGAAGTTGAGGTTATAGGAAATCTGTAACATTAAGAAAAAATTAGGAGGATTTGACTTATGAAATTTAGAAAAAGATTAGTTTTAAAGTTTTTTGCGTTGTTTGTTTTGTCAATCGGGGTATTCTTCGTTTCATCAAATGAAAAGGTTGAAGCTACTTCGTGTGCATATGATGCTTATCTTTGCCGACTAAACTGTTTGGCTTATCCGCAGGGTTCCACCGAGAGGGCACAATGCAACCATAGCTGTGGATCACAATACGATCAGTGCTATCAGACTTGGCTTCCTGCTCCGCCTGAATACATGGAAATAGAACAAAACCCGGACATGAATTGTTATTGGAGACAAGAAATGATTCAGACTTGCCTAAACGTTTTTTGTCCAAACAATCAGTGTAGCGAAGACTTTGATGCCTGTATAGCTGATGCCGAATCGCAATTTCCTTGTCATTTCTGAATTAACAATATTTGTTTTAGGAAGGCTGATTTTTTTCAGCCTTTTTCTTTTATCCTTGCTGAATGAATACTCATTCAGTTATAATAATCCGCAGCAAAACCAAATCTTTAAAGGACGAAAATTAAAATATGAATATCAGAAAAGCCGCCGTTCTAGGCGCGGGAACAATGGGTGCGGGCATTGCCGCGCATCTGGCGAACGCGGGAATTAAGACTTTGCTTCTAGACATCGCGCCGCGCGAAGAGGAAGCGAAAGATAAAAATCAAATTGTAAAATCGCTGTTTGAAGCGGCGAAAAAATTAAAGCCCGCGCCGTTTATGCTGGCGG
>CAYUGW010000506.1:0-3616 GCA_964444245.1 uncultured Blastocatellaceae bacterium
TTTCGGAAAGCTTTTCGGCGAGTTTCGCTGCGGGCGGCATTTTTCGTTCGGCTTCCGGTTCGTTTAGATCCGGGGTCTTAAGATTCAGAAGAGATTCGAATGAGCGTCTAACCGGAAGATAATGCCCGTGATCTTTGTAAGAGACTCCGCCTTTCGAATCTATTTTGTAAACGTAGTTCGGACCGTATTGGGCACTGCTCGAAAGGGCGACCGTGACGCTCAGATCATCGGGAATTTCACCGTTCGTCAAAAAGTCCTGTGCTGTGACCGGCGAAAGACAAAAAAATAACAGAAGGATCGCCGAAAATATATGTAATTTGGTCATGACATTCATTTGATGCATTCAAACTTCGCTGCGTATTCCGGCGAGATATTCGATCAATCCGGACAAGTTATGCTGCCATTTATGGTTGAAGGCCAAAATCGAATCATTGGCGAAAATCTTCCGGCCGTTTTCTTCGAGCGCTTTTCGGATCGTTTCTTTCTGCGTTGTTTTTTCTCTGATCAGCATCCGCGTTTATTTTTGTTCACCGATCCATTCCCCGCCGGCGAAAGCTGTTTTGTCGCATTTTCTTCTCCTCGTGTATTTTTCGTAAACTTTTTCAGAAATTAACTTTAGCATAAATCCAAAATGGCTATCGGTTGGCTTTTTGAATGACCAGATTGAACTGTTCGGTCAGGCGTCGGAAACGCGCATCCCGACGGTAATCGTCAAAGACCGGATTGACGGACACGAATGAAAAACCGAATTCGCGTTTTTCGAAGGCAATTTCCAAATGCCGGAGGGCTTCTTCCTTATTTCCGAGTCGGGCGTGATATTCGGCGAGATTCAAATATCCATGATTTTCCCACAGCGGCGTGAGCATCTCTTTCCAGAAATCTTCAATCCCGCCGTTGGCATAGGCTTCTTTGAGACGGGCATTTTTGTCCGTTACATTTTTCCGTTCGAGACTGGCGATCTCTTCGTGTTTGAAATATGCGGCAACGGCTTCCGGATACATTTGTTTGATCGTGTAAATCCGGTAGAGACAGCCGTAAGCATTGATAAACCCGGCATCGAGTTCGAGCGCCGTGCGGCAATGTTCGGAGGCTTTATCGTATTCGTCTGCAAAATATAAAATTTGTCCCGCATCGGCGTTGATCGGCAGCGAAACGGGTTCGAGTTCGAGCGCCGCGCGGATTTCTTCTTTCGATGCCGACATCATTCCCGAGGCGGCAAACAGCGCGGCATACCATTGACGTCCGGTCGCGTAATGCGGACTGAGCGCGGCGGCCTGCTTAAAATGCCGTTCCGCTTCGAGAACATTCCAATCCCAGAATAAATAAACAAAACCGAGCGAGGCGTGCGCTTCGCCCGAACGCGGATTGAGTTCGAGGGCTTTTTCGGCCGTTTCGACGGCTTTGAAACGCTGCGTGAAGTCAAAGGCGTAGGCGTCGGCCAGCGCGGCATATCCCAACGCGAAATGCGGGTCTTTGACGACCGCCTGTTCGAGCAAAATCGTCGCTTGATGAAGTTCCGCACTCGTGCGTTTGTTCCACAAGGCGCGGGCTTTGAGATAGGTTTTGTAAACTTCCGGGTTTTTGGGACGATGTTTTCGCAAATCGTCATCGTTTGCGCCGAATGCCGGATAATCGTTCAAAAAAGTATCGGCAATCGCCGCGCTGATGCGATAAATATCGCCGTCGGCATTTTCGAACCTTTGTTTCCAGAGCGTCGTCCCGTCCTGCGTCCTGACCAGATTTACTTCGATCTGCGGCAATCCGCCGGTTCTCGAAAAAACGCCGGTCAGAACGGCGTCGGCTTTGAGCAGACGGCCGAGTTCCGGCGCGGTTTTTCGGGTTTCCAAAACTTTGCTGCCGGGCGTTATAAAACGAAATTTGAAAGCTTCGCTATGTCTCAGCTGGCGGCTCAAATCGTCGGCTATGACGAGTCCTGTAAACTCGTCCGAACCGGTCGGGTTTTCAATTTGAAACGGCAACACGGCGAGTGTTTTTACTTCCGGCGGAAGAATGATCGATTTTCTTTGACTATTTTCCGGCGAAAATTTCCAGACGAAAAAAACGCCCGCCGTCAATATACAAAGCAAAACCGCGGCGAGTGATTTGCGCGGCAGCCGAAATGGTTCGGCAGTCTCTGTTTCCTCGGTTTGTTCTTCGAGTTTGACGCGCAAAACCGAGCGGTTTTCGACCAGAGAGAAATCGGTCTCTTCAAAAACTTCGCGCACTTCGCCGGTGAAACGATAACCGTGGCGCGGAACGGTTTCGATGTAGTTTTCGCCGCCTTTTCCGGCCAGCGATTTGCGCAAAGCGTAGATGTTTTGCGTCAGATTATTTTCTTCGACAAAAGAATCCGCCCAGACGGTTCTCAGCAGGTCTTCTTTTGTAACCAGACGTCCGCTGTTTTTAACCAATGTGACGAGTGTATCGAAAGCCCTCGACTGAAGATGCACCGGCTCGCCGCCGCACGAGAGCAGCCGTTCGGATTCATCAAGCCGAAACTCACCGAATTCATAAAATTTTTTGCCGTTTTCGGGCATAAATCTTCGCTTTATCGAAAATTTAGAAAAAAGAAATGCCAAATTACTTTTATAAGGCTTTCGAGAGAAAAGTTATTACGTTTTTTTTTATGCGGAAATTATAGCAGTTTTTGTCATCCCGACAAACGAAGTGAAAACAAAAAAAAACGTCAGAACAATGTAAGTTCATCTTTTATACCGTCGCCCGTTCCACCCGATTATAAACCGCGTCGCGTTCGACCGCTTCGAAACCGGCGGTGAAAAAAGTTCGCTATTCCGCATCTTCGGCTTCGAAATCGATTTTGTCGTAAACGTCGCCGAGAGCGATTTCGCATTCAATGGACGAAAATTCGATCGCGGAATCGGGTCCGACGGCTTCCGACAGAAGCCAGAAACCGTCGCCGTGTCTGACGTATTTTTCGATCCGCGCTTCGTCCTGCGCGACCAGAATGTATTCTTCGAGCAATTCGATACTGCGATAATGCTGAAATTTCCGGCCGCGATCGTAACTCTCGGTCGATTCCGAAAGAACTTCGATCAAAAGAACCGGATTGAGCAAAGTGTCCGAAACGTCATCCTGAAAAACGGGATCGCCGCAGACGACGACCAGATCCGGGTATGTATAAAGTCCGGTTGCGGGAACGAAGACGCGCATATCTCCCGAATAACTTTCGCAATCTCTGGTTCTTAAATGTTGCCAGATCAACCCGTTCAAATTTTGGTTGATAACGTTATGTCTTCTTTTTGCTCCGGCCATCGCAAAAATCTCGCCTTCGAAATATTCGTGTTTGATCTCGGAGTTTCGTTCGACTTCGAGATATTCCTGCGGCGTCAGTTTTGTTTTCGGTATCGCGCTCATAATCTCACCAGATTTCTTTCAAATCCAATACAAATTCTTTCAAAATATCTTCACCGGAAACTGATTCCGGATTCTCCAGAACTTCGATCTCGCCGTTCGCCCGGTAAACCGAAACTTCTTTTCTCTTCGGATCGATCAGCCAACCGAGACGCGCGCCGTTTTCGATATATTCCTCCATCTTATTTTTGAGATCATTCAGATTGTCCGATTCGGAACGGAGTTCGATGACGAAATCGGGACA
>CAYUGW010000507.1:0-3615 GCA_964444245.1 uncultured Blastocatellaceae bacterium
TTCCATAAACCGTCGCAAAAGTTGCCGAACCGACCGGCGCCGGACGGCTGAAAGTAGCGGGCGCAGGCGCGGGATAAATATCTATTTCACCGACTGCGTTAAAATCCGTCGGACGGAATGTTCCGCCCGTCAACGGAGATGCGATCGGCATCAGACTTGGCGCAGCGTCATCAACAATTAAATTAATTGCGTTTACCGCTGTTGTCGCGTCGCCCGTGTCGGACATAAACTGAAACGCCTGACCGCCAGGACCGACCAGCAGAAAATCCAAATTTGAAGGTCGCGCCGCGGTCAAACTGTTTAACCTAACCCGTACATTCGATATTGTTCCGGGTAACCCTGTCACGCCGATATTGGACGGGTAAACGGAACCCGTTCCCGGATCGGCAATGGTAAATCCGCCGTTGTTACAGAATAGCGCACCGGTTACGACCGTCGGGCTGTTGACGACTTGCGTAAGTGTTCCGCTGCTTATGCCGAGTGTTCCCGTGCCGTTATAATTGGCGGCGATGGAACGCGTTCCTTCCGGCAAAGTGGTCGTGCAGGTTGCGTTTCCCGAAGCATTGACGGGAACGTTCGTGCATCCGGCGATTGCCGCGCTGTTATTGGTAAAGGAAACCGTTCCGGCAGTTACCGGCGAGCCGCCGACAGTTAAAGTTGTTGTCGAAGTAAAAGTAATTGATTGCGTTGTCAAAGCCGGATTCAAGTTTGAAACAATTGTCGTATTTGTTCCATCAACCGCGCCGGCGGTCGTAATATCAATTGACCAGCCGCCCGAAACCGAGGACGGTCCGCCGCCGAGCGAATCGTCAACAATAAATAAATTCCAGTTCCCATTCGGGCTTATTCCGTTAAATGTCGAAGCCAGTGTTGCCGTGCCTTCGGGAGCCGGATCGTTGACGGTTGCCGGTCCCGGAGCCGGAAAATCGTCGCTGTCGGTTGCCGAAAAAAAATAATCGGACGGTCGGTATGTGCCGGACGTAATTGCGCCCGGAAACGGTACGAGCGTAGCCGCCGAATCGTCGAAGGTCAGAGTTACATTCGACATTCCGTTTAAATCTCCGCCGTCTCCCAATAACATAAGTGCCGCCCCGTTTGGTGCGACCAAGGCGAAATTCAAATCTCTTTCCCGTGCGGTCGTTATACCGTTGATTGTTACGTTGACATCTGAAACCGTGCCGGAAAGCCCCGAAACTGCAATAGTTGACGGATACGGATTGGAAATGCCGTTCGGTCCGGTCGTAGCTGCTCTATCCGCAATCGAAATCGGAGTCGTGTTTGAAAAAACGACTAAATTCGAAGTATCTGTTTGTTTTGAAGAATAGGAATCAGATTGCAGCGAAAAGTTTTTCGTGTTGTAGTAGATAAATTTTCTATCTCCAAGCCCCAACGAAATTGCCGGAAGCTGGATCAAAACAATCATCAAAATACAAATAAAACGCAACAAATAATGAAACGACGAGGGGGAATTTTTTTTCATATTTTAACACCTGAATTTGTGCAAAAAGATTGCTTATTGAACTCTAAAAAGATCTTGTTGGAAAAGTTTGAAGAAAAACGATAAGATTGTTGGTATCAATCTCCGAAGTTGAAGATTGATACCGGCAAAAAATAGTTATTAGTTTCTTGAAGGAAAAATACCTTGCAGTGCAATAATAAAATTGATACAAGTATAAGGCTGTATATTGTTATGCGGCTGACTGCCGCCGGCATTTCCGAGAGTAACTTGTACGGCATTAGCATTCATCTGAGCATTTGAAGCTGAATTATAACTATTTCCTTCTGCCAGAAAATTACCGTTCGGAAGCGTATCACCTGCCGGTCCGCTGTTAGCATTTGTTGTTGCGGTTACCGGATGACTATGCGCCGGAATTTCGTTTGTAGTCAGCGTAACGGTTTCATTTCCGCCCTTTTGTCCCAGAGCATAAGAACTTAATCCGGGACCTTGACCGAAATGAATCGGAACGCGACCGCGCAGATCAGGTAATGCAAATGTTGTTCGTCCGTCTCCGCCGTATGTTGTTCCCAGAATGGCAAATAATGCGGTATTTTGTGCAATGGATAGAAGTTGTCCGTTGCAAAAAGCATGACCGATTATTGCAAAATTTCCGCCGAACATTCTGATTTCACCAATAAAAGGGGTTGACATTTTGATTTCTCCTCGAATTTTTAGATTTGATTGATTGCGAAATTTATTACGAAAAGCTAGCATATATCTTTTTTTTTTAACTTACAAGAAAAATTTTGTTGAAAATTAAAATTTAAAAGACACTAAGCAGGTAAGCAAACGTAGAGAGCTATTTCGACATACAAAGATTTAAGGATAAACCTTTATAAATACAGCTTTTATACTAATCTATGGCTCAACACTTAAAGACTTATTGCATAAAATGTCGCAAACGGCAGTAAAATGAAGATTTTTTCAAATAAACTATCGTTATATTTTCGGGAATTTTCTTCAGAAATGAAAACCTTCCGGTTAATTCAGGCAACCTTCTTTTTCCTACGAATGAAAGAATCAAACCGAATAATAAAAATAAACTTAACGAATATGTAAAAAAATTGTAAATCAGGCTTTATCGTGATATGTTTTGAAAGTCTTCCATTAAATTTCTTTGGAGTTCAAATAAAAAATTATGTTTAGTCGCCGCAAGTTCTTAAAGGTCGGCAGTTTAGCAACTGTCGGTGGATTAATATTAAGCGGAAATATCAATGTTTTAGGTCAGACATCTGACAAAACAGGCTATTTCCCGATTCCGACGGAAATTCTTTCGGAAAAAGCTGCACAACTTAATCAGCAGTCTTTTGAACCGCTGTTAAACGCAGTTTTCTCTGTAAGAGGAGAAAATATTTCAGAAGTTTCGATGCGTCTGGTTGAAATTATCGGTAAAGACGGCAAACAGAATGGTTTCAGCACGGTTAATACCGACAGCTTTCTGCTGATTTTTGAAGTTGTCGGAAAAGGTCGTTTAGAAGACAAAATTTATGAAATTTCAAATCCGGGATTAGGTGAATTTCCGATATTCGTTTCGACCGTCGGCAGAAGCGGAAAGCGTTTTCAGGCAGTTTTCAATCGCATTTATTTTTAATTTTTTGGCAAAAGACGGTTAAAAACAGCTTCAAAAACAATGCCGTCGGAAGCGTTTTCAATCGGCACGATGAAAATCTCGTGCGTGCCTAATTGTGGATGTTCAAAAATAAAATTTCCCTGAACGGGCGGAAAATCGTGCGGAAATAAAAAGAGCAGCGAAAAACTTTCCTGACGCGGATAATTTTTTCCTTCCGAAACTTCGATCAATTCGGCTTCGACTTTTTCGTTGACGCGAAATTTCGTCTTAACCTGCGCGGCAAAATCGTCGCGCTTTATTGTGTTTAAAAATTCTTCAAGTTGCTCGTCGCTTAATTTCATGATTTTTATTCAATTGACCGGATTGTCCGGCGCGGGAAAAACAACCTTATCATACAACGCAAAGCGCGAACTTGAAAAACGCGGATTCAAAGTCGAAGTAATAGACGGCGACGAATACCGCGCAAATCTCTGCAGGGATTTGGGTTTTTCAAAAAAAGACCGCGCAGAAAACATTCGACGGCTCGGCTTTGTCGGGAAAACTCTGG
>CAYUGW010000508.1:0-3615 GCA_964444245.1 uncultured Blastocatellaceae bacterium
GGTCGGCGGCAGCTTTGGAAATCGCTTTGATGACCGTTTCCATTTGCGCGTAGGTCGTGTGATGTTCGCCGATCTTGTAGGGCAGAAGATCTTCGGGTTTCGGTATATTGGGTCGGTATGGAGCGCGTTCATAAAAATTAAATTCATTTTCAAAATTCTCTTTTTGAGCCGAAAACTTTTCTTTACTTTCAATAGCCGCTGATGCAAAACCGTTGCAGCTAATAATCGCCAAAAATACAAATAAAATCGTCTTTTTCATAAATCTTTGCAGAATCAAGGTTAAAATTTCTAAAATTCAGTCCAAAAATTAATTATTCATAATAAACGAGCAGTATTGAGCGGAAGGGCTGAAAATTTCACTCTTATTTTGATAGAGAGCGTGAATAATTTAATGAACAGTCATAAATTACGGTTGAGTCTTTTTTGTGTAAATTTTGACGGCGGCAGTTTCCAGATTACTTAAAAGCCGGGGCAAACGAACGGCAATTACCGTTTATCTGCCGCTTATTGCCGCTGATTAAGATTAAATGCCGTTTAATACAAAATCTGTTGAAGGCAGTCGGGAAAACAAATAATTTTAATGTTTCAGCATTTCAAATCTTTTTTTATTTGGTGATCCGAGAACTTTATGAAACTGAACTTTTCATTACTTTTTGCCGTACTTTGTCTTTCCTGCTTTGTTTTTCCTGTTTCTGCTCAATCAATCCGGGAAACAGTTATAAAATTTGATGAGTTGAAGGCGGAGGTTATAATCAGACGCGATGCCCGCAGTATTCCGTATATCGAAGCGCAAAATGATCATGATTTGTATTTTGCTCAAGGTTTTACGACGGCTTCTGACCGTTTGTGGCAAATGGATTTACTAAGAAGAACAGCACGCGGCGAACTGGCGGAGATTTTCGGTAAGACCGTTTTGGAACAAGATAAAAAGTATCGTTTATATGGTTTTTCAGCTTGGGCAGAAACGGCTTTATCGAATTGTTCCCCTGAATATCGAGTAGCGCTCGAATCCTACGCAAACGGCGTAAATGCATATCTGCGAACAATGACGACGGAAGATTTGCCGCCCGAATTTCGCGTGCTAGGCTATCAGCCGCGTCAATGGTCGGTAACGGATTCATTGGTCGTCAGTCGTTTATTTGCCGTCGCTCTCGGCGAAACCTGGTATGACGATGCTTTTAAAGCGAGCATTTCCGATATTGCTTCGGACAAACTCGAAAAGATGTTCACTTCTACCTCGCCGTTTGATGTGATTTTAGTCGGCAAGGACAAACCGGTAGCGAAAAATAGAAGTAGTTCGGAAAATAGTATTTTAATTTCGCAAAAGGCGAAGATCGGATTTGACGAAATGAGGCAAACGATTCAAAGGTCTTTGCTTCGAGCCGGTTTAGGTTCACGCCAGCTTGCCATTAGCAACGCCTGGGTAGTTTCAGGCAAGCGGACAATTTCGGGACAACCTCTGCTTGCAAACGATCCGCATCTTTTTCCGTCCGCCCCTTCGATCTGGTATTTAACACAGCTCAGCGCGCCGTCACATCGCGTTGCAGGCGCGGCAACGCCCGGAATTCCCGGTATCATTATTGGTCGGAATAACGAAATTGCTTGGGGAATTACCAACCTGAGAGCCGATACTCAAGATTTGGTTTTAGTAAAATTTACCGATGAATCCCAAATCAATTACCGGACTTCAGAATCCGTTTTAAAGGTTGAAAAAAAAGTTGAAAAGATCAAAGTTCGCAAAGGTTTTGCTAATGCCGAAACGGAAGAAATTCCCGTTTCAATTTCTCGAACAAAATTCGGACCGATTTTTTTGGAGGAAAAAAATGAATCTTACGCTTTAAACTGGGCGGTTTTAGGTGGAAAATCGGTTGATTCGGAGGCGTTTTTTTATATAAACCGTGCTAAAACCTATCGGCAATGGCGCGATGCGCTGGCGCGTTATCAAGGTCAGCCGCAGAGTTTCGTTTATGCCGATTCAACTGGAAATATCGCGTATCAGGCAGCCGGAACGATTCCTTTGCGCGAAAAAGGCGATGGAACATTACCCTTTGCCTCAAACGAGTTGAAAAACGGATTTACCGGAACGGCAAAGTTTTCCGATTTACCTTCACTTCTGAATCCCAAATCGGGAATTATTCTTTCGGCGAATAATCGAATGGTCGGAACGGATTATCCGATTTTGCTGAGTAAAATGTGGATTCCGCCTTATCGCGCAAAGAGAATTTTCGACCTTCTTGATACAAATGAAAAAATGTCGGCGGAAAAATTTCGTTTAATTCAAGCGGACACTTTCTCGAATGCGGATGCTTTATTTATTAATGAAGTTAAAAAAGCGGTAAAAATCAGTAATGATATAAATCTTCAAAAAGAAATATCCTTGATTTTTGATGATTCCGAACCCGTATCTTCGGCTGATTCGAGGCAGATTGCTTTGTCTTATACGATGCGTAACGCTTTTGCCGAACGTATTCTGATTTCTCTGCTTGGATCTGAACGTGCGAAAGAAGCGCATTGGACGGCAAAATCCTCTTTTTTGGATTATCTATTATTAAAAAAACCTAAAGAGTTTTTACCGGCGAGCTTTGATTCTTATGAAAAATTGCTACTTGCTTGTTATGAGGATGCGGTCAATAAGCTGACCAAAGATTTAGGTGAAAATCGCAATTTATGGACTTGGGGCAAACTAGGCAGCTATAAATTCTATCATCCTCTCGCATCTGTTCCCTTTGTCGGGCAGCAATTTGCATTTGATACGATTCCTCAATTCGCCGCAGGCAGCGGCGGCACCGTTAATTCGGGAGACGATGTTTCAATGCGGATGATTGCGGATCTCGCCAAATCCGATTCTCTCCTGCAAAGTTTGGCAACAGGACAGTCCGGCAATCCGAAAAGCGCTTTTTATAAAGATCAACTCAATGATTGGAAAAACGTCAGGCTCGGTAATCTTTTTTTGGATTCCAAGTTAATTGTGCAAAATTCGATTCTTTCGGTGAGACTAATGCCGCAGTAACTTTTGATAGAAATTAATTAAGCGTTTCTTTCAAAAATTAGTACACTCAATCAAATTACTAATCTAAGTAGATCCAAATTTTATAAAAATGGGATAATTTTGATAATTTGAATCTGTTTTTTAAACCGATGTAAAGAAAAAACTCTCGACTTTGATTATCACTTGAAGGCAATCGAAGCTAACGGGTTTAAAGACGCGGAAGAAATATGGCGATATTTGAATCACTCTTTAATAATGGCAATTCGATAACAAATTTCCGGGTTGAATGGATTTGTAAGTTGCCGACTCACAAGCAAACCTTTTGAAATGAGTCGTTAAAATCCAAAGTTGTAGGAAGCTTTGGCAAACAGCGAGCGGCTTTGTTAAAAAAGACCGACGCGGCGATAATTCCCACAATAACCGCACCGACGGCTATCCGCGGCGAGAAACGTAAAAGAAAAAGTGTAAGTTTCTTCATTTTTGACCGATAAAAGTTTCGATAATCTGCAAACCGTGTCGGGCGGTTTCTTTTTCCTAAAAAGCACGCTGCATAATTCTTGATTGTGATTGATAAGCTGATTTTATGCGAAACAAATTCCGACCAGCCCCTTCTAAATCAGATTCGT
>CAYUGW010000509.1:0-3614 GCA_964444245.1 uncultured Blastocatellaceae bacterium
AGATGTATTGCAAAAGTTACGGGTTTGCCGATGAATCTGATCGAAGTTGACGTTACGCGGCTTGGCGGCGGTTTCGGCGGCAAGGAAGATCAGGCAAACGCCTGGGCGGCAATTTGCGCGGTCGGCACGCAGCTGACAAAACGCCCCGTAAAATATGCGCTTCACCGCATGGAAGATATGCGTATGACGGGCAAACGCCATCCGTATTCGGCGGATTATAAGATCGGTTTGGATTCCGGTTTGAAAATTGTTGCTTATTCCGCAACATTTTATCAAAACGCGGGCGCATCTTGCGATTTATCGCTTCCGGTTTTGGAACGCACGCTTTTTCACTCAACGAATTCATATTTTATCCCGAATGTTTCAGCGACCGCGTTTTCGTGCCGAACGAATCTGCCGCCGAACACGGCTTTTCGAGGATTCGGCGGACCGCAGGGAATGTTCGTTATCGAATCGGCAATCGCGCACGCGGCGGAAAAATTAGGTGTTTCGGCTTCGGAAATTCAGCGCAAAAATCTGATCGAAACGGGCGACGAATTTCCATACGGGCAAATCGCCGAATCGGAAGCGATACCGAGCTGGACGCAAGCCGATAAGCAATACGATTTTGCCAAATTAAAAAGCGACGCTGACGAATTTAATTCTAAAAACAAATTTATTAAAAAAGGCGTGGCGATGATGCCTGTCTGTTTCGGGATTTCATTCACCAAAACGCCGATGAATCAGGCGCGTTCGCTCGTACACGTTTACACGGACGGAAGTGTGGCGGTTTCGACGGGCGCGGTCGAAATGGGACAGGGCGTAAATACGAAGATGGCGCAGGTCGCGGCAAGAGTTTTTTCTCTGCCGCTTGAAAGAATAAAAGTTCACACAACCAACACTCTGCGCATTGCCAACACAAGCCCGACCGCCGCTTCCGCCGCCGCTGATTTAAACGGACGCGCCGCGCAGATTGCCTGTGAAACTATTCTCGACAGGTTAAAAGAAGTTGCTTTTGAATTAACAAATGACGGCGCGTTTGGAGTCCCGCCTTCAGGCGGAATCTTAAATGACGAAGAAATTCCGCCTGAAGGCGGGACTCCGAACGCGATTTCGCTTCAAGACGGTTTTGTTTATCGCAACGGCGAAAAGACAACTTTGGATTGGAAAACGCTTGTTATGGAAGCGCATCTGCGGCGCATAAACCTAAGCGAACACGCGCATTACGCGACACCCGGAATCAGTTTTGATTGGTCAATCGCCAAAGGAAACCCTTTTTCCTATCACGTTTACGGAACGGCGATTGTCGGCGTGAGCGTAGATTGTCTGCGCGGAATTTATGAAATTGATTATGTAAAATGCTGCCACGATTTCGGTAGTTCGATGAATACTCCGGTTGATTTCGGTCAGATCGAAGGCGGAATTGTGCAGGGCTTGGGCTGGATGACGATGGAAGAAATTTTCTACGATGAAAGCGGAAAACTGCGCTCGAATGCACTTTCGACTTATAAAATTCCGGATATTTATTCCGTTCCGAAAGAGATCGAAATCCTGCCGCTTGAAACAAAACGTGAAAATCTCGCCATCTTCAATTCAAAAGCGGTCGGCGAACCGCCGCTAATGTACGGAATTGCCGCCTATTTTGCGATTCGTGAAGCGGTTAAATCGTTTAATCGAGATAGCTTACCGGAATTCGACGCGCCGTTTACGCCGGAAAAAGTTTTGCTGAATTTGTATGCGCAAGAGGTGAACAAATGAAAGCCGGCGCGGGCGGAAACTGGAAACGGTTTGATGAAAAATTTGATGAAACTATCGTTAAGCAAACCGATTTGTCTTGTGTTTCTGCCATCGGCGAAATGCTTTTGCGTGAACGCGGCATCTATGTTTCGCAAGATAAAATCCGTGATATAATCGGTGTGCCGTCTTATTTTGAAGCTTTGGCGGAATGTTTGAACCGGTTTGATATTTCTGATGACGGGAAACGGTGGAAAGGCTTTCCGACTGACGAAATGAGTTTATTGAAGTTATTGAAAAAACAGATTATAGGCATTATTTTGGTTGAACCGAAAACTTTAGGACACGCTGTTATCGCGGAAAAAATAACGAATAACAACGTGTTCCAAATCAAAGACCCGTTTGACCAAACAGCTTATTTAATGCACGAAATAGATTTTTGGAATTGTTGGGGCGGTTTTGTAATTGCGAGGTTATGATGAAAATGAAATTGATCAGTCTGAAGAAGATTTCACCGGATAAATTTGATCTGGTTTTGCAAATTGATGAATCTATCGAAAAAATGCAAATATCAATTTTTGAGAACGAAGGAATTTGGGGAATTGAGGGAGCTGAATTTGAAAAACTGCTTTGGAATTCAGGTTCGGCAGAGGAAAATCAACATCTGATCGCCGAAATCAATCAAAAATATTTTGCCCTTAAAAAGATTTCCGAACTCCAAGCCGCATAAAGTTTTTCCCCAAATTAAGCGTCCGAATCTTACCGTTTTTAATTCAAAAAACGTCGGCGAACCGCCTTTGATGTACGGCATTGCCGCCTATTTTGCGATTCGTGAAGCCGTTAAAGCATTTAACAATTAAAGTTTTGTAAATGTTGATGCACCATATAAGCCGGAAAAAGTTTTGATGAATTTGTATTAAATTGAACGATTGAGATGACGTGGGGCGAAACCGCCACCGCACAAGTTAAAATTTAACGGACAACGCGATAACAAAGTCGCTGTTTCGCCCTCACGTCCATTGATTTGTTCGATGCGTCTTCATTTTACGAGTTTTAGTTTTCGTCACAAAAATAATTTACGATATTCGGATAATTGTCTAAGTAAAAATGAACTCTGTGTTCTGGCGCATAGGATTCACCATATCCTGAGCCTTTAAGTTCCCATTCGTAAAAAAACCTTACGTATAAATCATTTCCTGAGAAATATTTTTTAGGGACGGCGAAAGATGCCGATTTATTCGATGGCAAAAAACTTGCCGTGTGAACATGTCCCCAAGCTGGTTCATCGAATTTTTTCGCAGGTTTTCTTTGTTTAATTTGATATAGCGGATACGCCGTAGAATTATTAGTTAAAGCAGCTACAGTTGTTCCGTTATTAAGTTTGAGCAATTCTTTAGAAGTTCCGCCGGCATCTGCATTAAATCTGATTGTCCAAATTGTGTTGTTATACAGTCTCAAAAGAATTTCTGATTTTGCTTTGTCATTGATCGGTTCGGAGTTTTTGTCAATGCAAATATACACGCTGGTTTTTTTAGGATTTACAACAACGTCATTACGGGTTAGATTTTTCGCCTCGTTTACCTGTGCATAAGTGTTTTCCAAAAAACAGATAAGACAAAATGAGAAAAAAGCCAGCCGTAAAATGTTTTGAATTGATTTGCTCATCTTTATTTTCACAAAATACCGAATAAATCAGAAAGCATCGAACTTTGTATTGAACCGAATTCTGATTTTGTTATACCGAATTATTTATAAGCCTTTTTCAGAATGGAAGTCAATCGTTAATTTGACTTACGGGAATAATCGGGCGGATAATTCCGTTAAAGTATTTAAACCCGACTTACTTAAAAGTTAATTTTTGTGGCTTTTTCCGTGAATAAAGAACTTGAAATCTGGCAATT
>CAYUGW010000510.1:0-3609 GCA_964444245.1 uncultured Blastocatellaceae bacterium
TTTACCTTTCGAATATTCATCTTTTAATCAACGATCTCAAACTGTACGAACTGCGAAGCGATCTGGCTTTTTTTCTTTGCCAGAGCGTCGGTAATAATTATTTGCAAAACATAATCGCCGTTTTGCATTGAAGTTCCGAGGGACAACGCTCCGGCGGATTTTATTACCCGCAAATCGGTCTGTCCGGTTAGATCAACCGGACTTAATTTGCTTTCATAAATTATTTTTCCGTCGCGGAACATTCTCCACTGCGTTTGCAATTGCGGTTTTTGCGCGTTTTGCTGTTTGGCATTATAAATTTCAAACCCGTAGCGCAAAACCGTTCCGCGCCGAAAGATGCGCAGAGCCGTATCAGCCATCGGATTCGTCGGTACTTTGACATTTGTCTTTTCTTCATTACTCCACTGGTCGAAAGTCAGACTCTCCAAAACAATGCCGGAGAGCGTCAAACGTTTTTTACTCAATTTCGGAACTTCGATAAATTGCGAAGCCGAACCGAGCTTTTCGCTGCCGTGATCGCGGATCGCCACGCGCATCTGATACGCGCCCGGTTTTTTGACGGGAAATGTAAAGAAATAAACAAAATTTTCCTTGAGCATTTCTTTGAAAACTTCTTCCTTGACATTGATCGTATAAGTTTTGCTGATTTGGTCAACGACCGCGCCGTTGTCGCCGAAACTTACGGCGATAACGTCAAACACGGCTTTTTTCCCTTCGGCTGAATCGGAAAACTTCAAATCCTTTAAGTCTATATATAAAAAGGAACTCAAAGCAGAATTATATTTCGTATCAGCCGCGAACATCGTATTCAGACTCAAATTTATATCGCTCACACCGAATGGCGAAGTCAGAGCCGATTCCAGTTGCTGCATCGGAGTCAGATTTGCCGGTCTTTGAATATTTTCATCGCTGATACCGAAAAAACCGCTCCGGTAGCGAACCTTTACATCTTTGCGTTTGACCTTGATTTCCAGCGAGTTAAAACGTCTTTTCGCCGGATCGAAGGTTTCGGCATCGGGCTGATAACCGATAAGATAATAACTCTGGTCATCGAGAACGCGGCGGATTCCGCGGCTTATATCATTATTGTTTAAGATCGGAAAACCGCCCGTCTGCCGCGCCAGATAGGTCAAACCTTCCTGCGTGTTAAAAATTTTATCGCGCCGCTGCGAAATTTGACTCTCGATTTGCTGCGGAGAAAGTCCCGAAACATCATCGGCGGCGGTAATTCCCGTAACGACCAGACCGCGTGCGTCCATTGTGTAAACAACGACCGACGAACGATTTGCCAGATCAACCAGGCGGCGCAAAGAATCATAAACACGCGAAGAATCTCTGAAACCGTCCGTCGTTTGCGTAAAAAGGCTGAAACCGTCCGACAAAAGCATAACCGATTTTCGTCCGGGCAGATCCTTCATTCCGCGCACGATAAAATTGATCGCACCGAGCGTTCCGGTGGCAAAAACACTTTCCCGGAATTCATTTAGTTCGGCAAGCGAATCTCTTTCTTCTTCTTCTTCTTCCGAGTCTTCTTCGCCGCTTGCCGTTTGATTTTGCAGATTGCTCTCGATCGGAGCAAACGCGCCGATTCCGCCCGAACCGGTCATATTCCATTTAACCTTTTCAATCGCCGCATAAAGCAGGCGTTTATCGGTCGTAAATTGCTGCAATGCACCGATTCCCGCACCCGTTCTGATGATCGCCACCAGATCGCCGTCTTCCATCTGTTCGTCCACAAATTTTTTCAGAGCGCGGCGCACGAAATGCGTGCTTTCAAACGAAAGCGTCAGATCGTCAACGACCAGCGCAATCGTCCGGCGAACCTGTTCGGGGCGAACTCTTTTCGGCGGCAGCGGAACGCCGGTTTTATCCGTCGTTTTTTCGGCAATTTGCTGAGTAGAACGCGAACCGGCGGAAATAAACGAAAAATTTGTAATATCCTGTTTTTTGCCGTTTTCGTATATTTCAAAATCTTCCGCATTTAAATCCTTGACAATATTGCCTTTTGAATCGGTAACGGTTACGTCAACTTGAATCAGGTTGGTCGAAATTTTTACGACATCATCATCTTCGGCAGAAACCGGCGTGGCGGTCGGATCGGGGGTTTGAGCGGAAACGCTCAAACCCGTCAAAAAAACGAAAAGCAAAGTGAGAACAAATTTTTTCATCAAATTTCTCCAAAAGGTTTTAAATTCTCTGGTATCATATAACAGAACCTTTTTGTTTGGAAAGTGTTTTAAATCCTTCGCCGTAAATAGAATACCGCAAGATTTACGGTTTTAAGAATTTCGGGAGAACCATAAAAATATGTCTTTTTTCAATAATTTACGCTTTAATACCGTTACATTTTTAACATTTTCAGCGGCTTTTTTGCTCGTTTCTTTCAGTTTGAGCTGTTCGGCAACAACGGCAACCGCATCCGAAGAAGACGCGCTGAAAACCTTGCGTCAGATGACGAAAGACGGCAAACTCCCGCCCGAATCGGTCGTTTTGCAGATCGAAAACCGTTTTTCCAAAACGCGCACCGGTGCGCTTGCCAGACTTCTGCGGGCGCGGATTCAATTTGAAAACAAAAACTTTTCCGCGTCTGAAGCGACTTTGAATTCCGACATTTTCCGCAAACAGACGACGGTTGCCGATTACGCGCTCTGGCTGCGCGGCAAATCTTTGCAGGAAGCCGGAAAAACGGCGGAAGCGATGGAAGTTTACGCCGAATTAGTCCGCGATTTTCCGAATTCCCTGCGGGCGCGTGAAACCAAAATTTTGTGGGCGAATCTCGCTCTGCAAAACGGCAGAGCCGGAGAAATTCCCGGTTTTCTGACCGTTTTAAATGAAAAAGGAAGCGGCGACGCGCTGCTTTTAACGGCAAAAGCTTACGAACAAACCGGAAATCAAGAGCAGGCGATCGAATTTTACCGCAAAACCTTTTTCAAGGGAGCAGGCTCGAAAGCGAGCGACGAAGCGCAAGCAAAACTGACGGGTTTCGGTCAGGATTTAGCCCCTCGAACGGCGGAAGAAATCAAAATCCGCGCCGATAAACTCTTCTCCGCCGGAAAATTTCTCGACGCTTCGAATGCTTACAGCGAATTGATCGGCAGATTTCCCCTTGAAAACACGCCGCAAATAAATCTGAGGCGCGTAGATACTTTTATCAAACTGCGCCGGATGCCGGACGCGCAATCAGCTTTCAACACAATTCCGGCAAGCGTTCCCGAAAAGGAAGAAGGTTTTCATAATTTGGCGGTCGGTTTTGCCGACACCGCGCAATGGGAAACGGCGCGTAACATCGTCAACGAAATGCGCACGCAATTTCCGAAAAGCGTGTGGACACCGAAAACTCTGGTTGCCGTCGGGATGAAAGCCCGCGACAAGCGCAATCGGGCGGACGAATCCTTCTTTTTGAAATCCGCGCTTGCCGCGTATCCGAATGCGGTTGACGTTGCCGGAGCGCAGTTCGAACTCGCCTGGCTCGAACACGAAAGCCGCAATTTTGCGAGTTCGTCGCAAATGCTGACCGAACATCTGGCGCGATACGTTGACAAAGACACGACCAATCGCGGAAAAGCCGGATACTGGGCGGCGCGTGATTCGGAACGCGCCGGGAAAATC
>CAYUGW010000511.1:0-3595 GCA_964444245.1 uncultured Blastocatellaceae bacterium
CGCGGGACTCCAAACATAAATCGAAAATCTTTCATTACTTTTGCTCACTTGCTTAGTTACAAATTCCAAATCAGCAATTTTTTCACTGACGCTGACGGCTTGCGGGGTAAATTTATATTGTTTGGAAAGGACGCTGACGATATAGGTTTGTCCGGTTTCGACTTCTGTAAAGCGGAAATAACCGAAGTGATTTGTCTGCGTTTGTCGCGTATTTCCCCGAAAATCGGTGATAACGACCATAGCATTCGGAATTCCGCGAATGCCGTTTGAAACTCTGCCCGAAACCGTAACGCTCGCCGCCGTAGGTGCCGCCGCTTCAAATGCGCCGATGTCGGGTTGGGCAACTAAATTGCCCGGATTGCCGTCAATCGGACGAGGTACGCCGCGTTGGTCGGTGGCGGGAAAATTTCCCGTGTCGCCCGCGTCAATCGCCGGAGAATTCGCTTTTAATCTATGCGTGAAGGTCGGTCCGCCGTAATTGCCGAGCGGGTCGAGCATAGGGTCTCCGGTGATATTACCCGTCAGCGTGCCGGAAATGGTCGCGCCGGAAGTGTTTTCTATCAAATTGTAACCGCCTGAAATAAATGCTGTTCCGCTTAAATCGGGACCCGAACCGCTTGCTGTATTGTTACCGATTATCGTGCCGAGAAAAGTTACCGAGCCGCTGTCGAGTCGGGAGATTCCGCCGCCGTTTGCGTTTGTAGTGTTACTTGCAATGGTTGAATATGAAATCGTCAGCGTCGTTCTGTACGAACGAATTCCGCCGCCATTAGAAGCGGATGTATTGCCGCTGATGGTCGAATTCGTGATATTCGCCGTCAGGTTGAAAAAACCGATTCCGCCGCCGCCGGTCGGGGACGGACCTATTATGTGATTGTTTGAAAAAGTCGAGCCGGTGATGGTTATAGGTCCCGAAGCAGATACACCGAGTCCTGAAACAAATAAAGCACCACCTTCACGAGCCGCCAAATTGCCGGAAAACGTGGAATTAGTTATGCTCAGGAATTGCGAACCGTTAACTGAAATAGCTCCGCCTTGATTACCCGAAGTATTGTTTGAAAATGTGGAGTCCATTACTGTCAAAGTATCATTGGTCAGAGAAACAACGCCTCCGCCGAAGCCGGTTGTCGTATTGCCGGTAATGACCATACTGCTCAAGGTCAAATCTCCTAGATTGTAAATTGCACCGCCCGCATCGTTTTGTTCCGAGCCGACACCGTTTCCGCCGGTCAAGGTCATTCCGCTGATACTGACGACCGGAGTTTGGAGAATCGTAAAGATTCTGCTCGTGCCGCCGCCGTTGACGGTCAAAAGGTTTGCTCCCGGTCCCGTGATCGTTACGTTTGCATCCGCGCTGTCGGCAATCAGCAATTCGCCGCCGGTAAGAGTAATAGTTTGCGGTGTGCTGAAAACGCCCGGGTCAAACACGATAGTGTCCGCGCCCGCCGCCGCGTTTGCATCCAAAACCGCCTGCCGCAAGCTGCCCGCGCCGCTGTCGCTGGTGTTCGTTACGGTAAATGTCGCTGCCGCTGTGTTTACAATTAATGCAGTTAAAATTAAGAACCCCACTTTTAATGTGTTCTTAAAATAATTAGTAATTTTTTTCATTTTTTCTCCCTTTAACAAATTGAATTATTTCTCGAACCGCCCGCGCTTGCGGCAGGCGGTTCTGACTGTTTCGCGCAATCTGTAACCGCTTTTCTAACGGCTTATCTGAGTATTCGTTACCGGCATCAACAGCAAATCCCCGACATCTTCGTTGATTTGAACGACCTGCGGCGCAAATTCATATTGTTTGGCGGAAACGCTGATGGATGTAAGTTCCGCCGGCTTCGACTTCTACAAAACGGAAATTTCGGAATGAATTTGTCCGCGGCTGAAGATCAACCGTTCCCCGCCGGTCAAAGAATCAGTTGTTTCGTCCGATTTTTTTTCAGCCGTCGGTTGTTTCTCTTGTTCGCGGCTGGCAATTTCGAGGGGTTTGCCCGCCGCTTTCACCGAATGAAAAAACAATGCCGACGGCGATAACCAAAGAAATAGCGGTAAAACGAACTGCTTTTGAAAGGCACATTTTTTTATTTTCCGAAATTGAATGAATTTGCTTTGCCCATATATGGCGTAAAAATTTGTCAAAGTGCGCCAAATTGTCTGAAAAAAAATTTTATTTTTCCGGCAGATAAGCTAAAATAATCGGCAAGTCCTCAATTTTCCTTAAATTTATGAGCAAACAGACGACTTCGGAAATCACAAGAATATTGAACGACTGGAATAACGGCGATGCGGAAGCAGGCGAACGTCTTTTTCCGGTTGTCTATCAGGAATTGAAACGAAACGCGAGGTTTTTGATGGCTAATGAACGCGCCAATCACACGCTGCAGCCGACCGCGCTCGTTCACGAAGCCTTTTTGAAACTGACCGAACTCAGAGAAATCAAATGGAAAAGCCGTCGCCATTTTTATCATTTTGTTTCAAAATTGATGCGCCAAGTTCTGGTTGACCACGTTCGGCATCATACGGCAACCAAGCGCGGAAATGCCGCGATTCTTTTTTCGATTGATGATTTACAAATTCCGGCGGCGGAACGTGCCGATTCAATTCTGAAATTGGACGAAGCCTTGAGCCGTCTGGCAAAGTTTGACGCGAAGCAGGAAAAAATTGTCGAAATGCGCTATTTCGGCGGAATGACAAATGCGGAAATCGCCGAAGCGTTGGAAATTTCGCAACGCACGGTCGTGCGCGAATGGCAATCGGCGCGGATTTGGCTTTTCCGCGAATTGAATCAAACATAAAATTTGGCGCGTTTTGACTATCGAATACGCTAATTACTTTAAGTTGTAGAATTTTGTCGATTGGAAGAAATTTTTTGCCTGCGAAACCCGCGAAATATACGACAGAATATTACTTTTGTCTTTCGTGTGTTTCGCAGGCAAAAAAATCTTTAGTGTTATGAACGCGGAACATTGGGAAAAAATCAAAGATTTGCTCGACGAGGTTTTGAAAATCGAACCGGCGCGGCGCACACGATTTTTGGAAAAAGTCGGTATTAATGGCGAAATACGCACTGAAGTCGAATCATTACTGGCATTTGAGGGGCAGAGCCGAAATTTTATGTCGCTCACCTTAGGCGAATTTTCAAAAGATTTTGTGGCGGAAGAATTGCCGGAAATTTCGCTCATCGGGCAGAAAATCGGGATTTATGAAATCACGGGCGAACTCGGTTTCGGCGGAATGGGCGCGGTTTATCTGGCGGAACGCACCGACGGCAAATTCGCGCAACAAGTCGCCGTCAAAATGCTCAAGCGCGAGTTTAACGTCGAAAAGATCCGCCGCAATTTCCGCCGCGAACGCGAAATTCTTTCAAAACTCAATCATCCGTTCATCGCCCGTCTGCTCGATGCCGGAACGACCGATGACGGCGTGCCTTATCTGGTGATGGAATACGTCGAAGGCTTGCCGATTGATAAATTTTGCGACGCCAAAAACCTAAATCTGACGGCGCGTTTGAAACTTTTCAATAAAGTTTGCGAGGCGGTTTCGGATGCCCATCAAAATTTGATCATTCACCGCGATCTGAAACCTTCAAACATCATCGTAA
>CAYUGW010000512.1:0-3592 GCA_964444245.1 uncultured Blastocatellaceae bacterium
TTTGCTTCGGAACAACTCATTACGATGGTTGAAAATATAATCAGCAAAATTAAAACTTTATTCATTTTAAATTCATTCGGCTAAAGCAAGAAATGCCGTTTCAACTTCTTGCGGCAGATTTATGGCGGCGAAATCTTTGGTTGAATAAAGATAATCTTCGCCGGATTCGTCAATGACTCTGATAAGATTTCGCTTTTCGGCTTTCTCATCCGAAACGGCGCGGTAAATCTTCCGACGTTCCAAAGATGCGGGATAATCCTGATTGTTAATGCAGATCACGAATTTCGGTTTACGATTCATAAATCTTTTTCAGGCACGAGTTCGATCAAGCCGCGCAGGGCTTTATTGACGGCTTCGGAATTCGGAAAGTATTTTTGAACGTCGGGTTCGAGAATAATCGGTCTGGTTACGCGGACGATTTTTTCGCCGCTCGATTCGTAAATAATCGTTTGATGTCCTTCGCGCATCTGTTTGAAATGCTTTCCGCGGATGCCTTTGCTGAAATCGTATTCTTCGCGCATTTCGTCTTTATTGTTGCTCATAATCTTTTCTTTCTTGCGGCGTTGCTTTGCGAACGCTGATGATGCGGATTTTTTCTTCGCGCTCGGTATAGACTACGACTAAAACGCGATTTTTGTCCGACATTCCAATATCAATAAAACGATGTTCTTCAATCGAATGATCTGGGTCTGCAACTGTTACCGAAAGCGGATCGTAAAAAACCGATTCGGCTTCGGTAAAATCAACATCGTGTCTGCTGATATTTGATTTTTCCTTATTTGCATCCCACTCAAAGATTAACATTGGAAATCATTATAAAACACATCGGCTTTTGAATAAATAAAACTGTGAAGTTATTCAAAGAATAATATTTAAATCATTGGCGGAAATTATAAAAAGATTTAAGATATTAAAAACAGAATGAAAAGATTATTCGTCATATCATTAAATATCATAATCTGCATGTTGCTTTGCTCGAGCATCGCAATGGCTTTAACTTGTGTAGAAACCAAACTGCCTGAAGACTTTGAAAGATCCGAAGCCGTGTTTGTCGGTAAAGTCATTAAATCAGGCGGTTGGATTAATCCGTATGTTGATTTTAAGGTTGAAAAATCCTGGAAATCTGTAGATACAGATGAGTTCACAGTGTATATAAACTCATTCTATGGTGAAAATAACTTTATCGAAGGTGAAACTTATTTGATCTATACATACAATATGGATGGCTTTTCTTATACGGGCGACTGCTCGAGAACGAGAAAGCTTTCCGATGCAAAGGAAGATTTAATCTATCTCGAAAATAAACCGACAATTTCGCTTGCGCCGAAGTTCTTCACGCGAAATATGAAAACCGGTTTAATAACGGGCGTGATCGTTTTTGTCTTTTTGGGACTCGGTTATGTCTTAATGAGATTTAAAGGCAAATAAGCCTGCGAAGAAAAACCCGAACAAATCAAAACAATCTGCCGCTCCAAATAAAAAAACTAAAAATCCGATTGGCTTTCGCTCGAATTTTCGTTGTATTTTATCCAAATGAACACAGCGATTCGCCAAGCCGCACAAGCGGATGTAAATTTGATCTCGGTCTTGGGCGCGGTAACTTTTTACGAGGCTTATTGCGAGCAGGATTCATCGGATAATCTGGCAAATTATATCACCGAAACCTTTGCGCCGGAGAAGATGCTCAGGGAAATCGAAGATCCGAATACGACATTTTTTATCATTTTCAAAGACGAAAAAGCGGTCGGGTATGCCAAATTGCGGACGGGCGAACCGCACGAAAGCGTCAAAAATAAACCGGCAATCGAACTCCAGAGAATTTATATTTTGGAAAGAGTTTTCGGCGCGGGAATCGGCGAAATTTTGCTCAAACACTCAATTGAAACAGCGCGAAAAAAAGGATTTAAGACAATCTGGCTCGGCGTTTGGGAAGAAAACCGGCGGGCGCAGAAATTTTATGCCAAACACGGTTTTGAAAAGGTCGGAAAGCTTCAATATCCATACGGCAACGTGGTCGGGACAAATCTCGTTTTGCAGAAATATTTATGAAGCGTTTTAACCACGAATAAACACGAAAGAACACGAAAATAGTTTTTTTGTTTGTTCGTGGCTAAATCCGGATTTTCTATAAAACTCTGAACAAAACCGGGCGGCTCGGGCTGGCATCTGCTTCAAACGGTGCGATTTGCAGATTCAAGAGATATTCGCCGTCTTCAATCTCGTCCGGCACATAGATCAATTCGGTGATCGTTTTATTTACAAAACTGTCTGCCGAAATTTCAAACTCGCCCGGTGCGACATTCCAAAACATCCGGTGATTCGAGAGTTTCCCGTCGTCAAAGATGCGGTCAATTGAAGGCAGATCGACGAGCAGATGATCTATCTCTGATTCAACCAAAAACCGCATCGCTTCGGTCGAAAAAAACGGCGGGATTTGCTCGAGATAAGTTCGTGAAAGTTTGCCCTCGTCATTCGGCAAAGTGCGAACGAGCAGGGATTTTTGATTTTTGATTTTTGATTTTTGATTTTCTTTCGATTTGAAATCTGAAATTTGAAATTTGAAATTCTCCAGAGCTTTTCGCGTAATCAATAAATCATTTTCGTTTAATTTATTCGGATAATTTTCATCGGTTTCCGCAGCTTTTTCCGGTTTGACAGAAATCAAACTTGCCGGAATAAAAGCATCCTGCAAACAATCATTAACGGAAATCCGCTCGTATGTAATATGCCCGACGCATTCGGTGTGCGTGCCGTTGCAGTGCGGAATAAATTTCACCTGCTCGAAATTTACGCTGCCGCCGCGCCGCGTGTCGCCGATCATTTCTCCCGCTTCGCACGGCTTTGAACTCGCTTTTTCCACGCCGTAAACTACGGGCTGTGCGCCGTTAAACTTTAGCGGAATCGCCAGATTCAAAGGATTTCCAGCGTCAATTTTATATTTTCGATTTGCCGTTTCGATGAAAATTATCATTTGTTTGATCGGGATTTTCGGCTTAAAAATTTAATCGTAAGGATAAGGCAGTTTATCAACCGGCAGCGCGAAGATCATTTCCAACCCGTCAACTTCGTCAATATGTTCGCCGATTTTTTTAAACTCTAGTTTTTTAATCAAAGCGGTCGAGGCAATATTTAAGGGCGAAACCGAAGCGATAAAATATTCGATCAGATTTCGTTTTGCCGCCCAATTCATCAAACCGACGCTCGCTTCCCGGGCGTAACCGCGTCGCCGGTTTTTGAAAAATATGACGTAGCCGAATTCTATCGCATTCGGCGCAAATTCTTGCAGGTATTCGGGATTCGGCGTTGTATGAAAACCGATATAGCCGACCATTTCGTTTGTTTCTTTTAGACCGATAGCGTGAAATCCCCACTTTAAATATTCGGCATCCGAGCGGTAATCACTGAGCCGGATGCTCATAATATCTTTTTCGTCAAACCAATCCTGCGAAATTTTCAGCCCGATCAGCGATTCGGTTTTTTCTTTGTCTTCATTCAGGCTGGCTTCCAGAAAATCTTTCGTCATCAGCCGCAGAGTTAGACGCTTTGTAATAATTTCCTGCAATCAGTTTCTCCTGTTCAACTTTTTACTAAG
>CAYUGW010000513.1:0-3589 GCA_964444245.1 uncultured Blastocatellaceae bacterium
CAAAAATCAAAGATTCGTTAGCCTTGCAGGAAGGCGAAAAAGTTCGCCTCGCTACCGAAGCGCAGATCGCGCAATCAAACCGTGAAACGGAGATTCAAAAAGCGCAGGTCGCGGCGGAGATCGAAAAGGAACGAGCCAGAGCAAGACAAGCCGGACCGCTTTCCGAAGCGCAAGCAAAGCAGGAAGTCGTCGCCGAAGAAGTTCGTATCGAAAAAATCCGCACGCAGGAACAGATTTCGGTGCAGGAACAGGAAGTTCTGCGTAAGGAAAAAGAACTCGAAGCGACCGTTATTAAACAAGCCGAAGCCGACCGCCGCGCATCAGTTCTGCGCGCGCAGGGTTTGCAGGAATCGGCAATTTTAGAAGCCGAAGGTAAAAAACAGGCGCAAATCGCGCAGGCGCAAGCCGAATCTGAAAAACTGACCCGCGAGGGCGAAGGACGCGCCAAAGCCATCGAAGCCGAAGGACGCGCCGAAGCCGAAAAAATCCGCGCACTCGGTTTAGCGGAAGCCGAAAAAATGCAGGCGAAAGGTCTGGCGGAAGCCAAGGCAATCGAAGCGCAAGGTTTGGCGGAAGCGAAGGCAATTATGGAAAAAGCCGCCGCGTGGCGCGAATTTAACGATGCGGCGCGTCTTCAGACGATTCTTGAAAAACTGCCAGAAATCATCGGTTCGTCCGCGCCGATCTTCCAGGCAATCGCCGAACCGCTCGGTTCGATTGAAAAGGTCGTGATGATTGACAACGGCAACGGCAACGGCGACGGAAAAAGTTCGGGTTTAAATCGTTTCGCGCAGACGAGCCCGAATATGATTTTCTCGCTTCTGCAGCAGTTTCAGGCACTCGGATTAAGTTTGCCGGACATTCTTTCGCAGATCGGAATTGAGCAGAAAGACGGAAAATTCTCTCTTGCTTCAAACGGCGACAGCGAAAAAACAAATGAAAAAACCGTTACGCCGATCAAAGGAGAAAACGGCGGACAGGAAAAAAAGGTTGAAAATCCGAAATTGGAAAGCTGATTTTTTCTGAAATAACTTTAGTTTGAAATAAGAAATTCCTATTCAGTCGTTGAAACCGACGTTATATTTGTAGCCCACATCGCAAGATGTGGGAAATCATCAAATGAGAACAAAGCCATTGAAAATGGCGGCATAAAAAACTATGTCGCGGTTGTTCAACCGCTTGAAAACATTTACTAAACTATCCCCATAACTGGCGTTATGGGCTACAAATATATTGCCGTCTTCGACGGCTTATCCCGCGCTTCACGTTAAATTAAGCGAACAAAAAGCAGACTCTTTCGGTCTGCCTTTTCTTTATCGTGCAGAGATTGTAAAATCTACAGTTTGCTGTATCAAAATGAACGAAAATATTAAAACAACACGCTTTGAAAACGGTTTAACGATCATCACGGAAAAAATGCCCGACGTGCGGAGCGCGACGCTCGGATTTTGGATTAAAAAAGGTTCGCGCCACGAACCGGAAAAATTAAACGGAATCTGCCATTTTATCGAACACGCGGTTTTTAAGGGAACGGAAAAGCGCACGGCACTCGATATTGCCATCGAATCGGACAAGCTCGGCGGCAACCTGGACGCATTCACCTCGCACGAAGAAACCGGATTTATGATCAAGGTCGTTGATAAAAAGATCGCCAACGCCTTTGATCTGATTGCGGATATGTTGGCAAATCCGCGTTTCGAGGAAAAGGAAATGCGGCGCGAGCGCGGCGTGATTTTAGAAGAAATCAAAATGGTCGAAGATTCGCCCGAAGAACTTTTAACCGAGCTTTTTCTAAAGGATTTTTTCCCGAAACACGCGCTCGGACTTCCAATCGAAGGTACGCGGAAAACCGTAAAAACCTTCAAAGGCGAAGTCGCCGCCAATTTTCACGCCGAAAATTACACGGCGGAAAACTTAATCATTGCCTGCGCCGGAAATGTTTCGCACGATGAAATCGTCGAAATGGCGGAAAAATTCTTCGGAAAAAATTCAAAAAACAAAGAACAAAGAACAAAGGACAAAGGACCAAACTATTCCGCGCCGATTCTTCTGGAAAAAAAGGAAAATCTCGAACAGACGCATTTAATTATCGCCGTTCCGTGGATAAATTCGGCGGACGAAAAACGCTATGCGGCATCGCTTTTGACGAGCATTTTTGGCGACGGAAATTCTTCGCGCCTGTGGCAGAATATCCGCGAAAAACGCGGGCTTGCTTATTCGGTCGGCGCAAGTTCCGATTCTTTCGCGGATTGCGGAATTTTCTCGATTTACGCCGGAACTTCGCCGGAAAAACTCGCGGAAGTCATTGATATTTCAATCGCCGAAATGAAAAAGGTCAAGCGCAAAGGCGTGAGCCTCGAAGAATTAAATCTTGCCAAAGAACAAACCGCCGCTTCGATTCTACTCAGTTTGGAATCAACCGCCGCCCGCGCTGAAAATCTCGCGCATAATGAAATGGTTCACGCTCGTCAGATTCCGGTCGAAGAAATTTTGCAAAAACTCGAAGCCGTCAAAATTGAAGAAATCAAAGCGATTGCCAACGAATTTTTCAAAACCGAACGCATCGCGCTCGCCGCACTCGGAAATTTGAACGGTTTGAAAATCGAACGGGAAAGATTGGAGGTTTCTTAAAACAGTAATTTAGACCATTTTTTGAAAAGGAAAATAAATTGCCACGCCGCACGAGCAGCGTGGTCTAATTGATTTAAAGTTTTTAAGGCTTTAGCCAAATAAAAAATGATCAAAAAATCCTTAGTAACAGGAGTTAAATAATATTACCGTTTCGAAGAAAGCGGGCTTGAGTGGTGTATCCCTTCCCGACCTGAAATTATTATAAAGGATTTTGATAAAATCTTATCTTCATTCAAGATAAGGCGGAAAAAAAATAAGTTAAACACATTTTCAGGTAAGGAAGGGCTACACCACTCAAGCCCGCTTTTTTTACAAATTTGGATCTACTGAATCTAACTATTCAAAGCATTTCTTTGAATCCTAAAAAGTTCGTTGATACCTTTCTCCGCCAGAGCAAGCATTTCATTCATCTGTTCGCGTGTGAACGGGGCGCGTTTCGCCGTGTTCGACGCTTGGCGAATCGAAGCGGCATAAGCATCGCTGTTCACGGTCGCTTCAGTAGCGATTACGGTAATGCACGGTTTTTCCGTTTGCTTTGTAATCTAGACCGCTTTTCTTGCGCCCGGACCGATCACGACGACTATGTCAAAACCGATCTTTTCGCGGATTTTCGGCAAAGCGAGAGCCGAAGCCGTGTTGCAGGCGACGACCAAAATTTTAATTCCGCGCGAAGCTAAAACTGCGAATTTTCGACCGTCGCTAAAGAGGTTATGAAAGGATGATGGACAAAGGAGAAAGGGGGAAGTGAAGATGAATAAAAGAAAAAGCGGAAAAGGTGATAAAGTCTTTTTGGCAAATTCTAGCCGTCTTTGTCACCTTTTCCGTTTTACTCTTTCCCGTTTTAATTTTCCCAATCGGCGTGAAAAACAATATTCGTCATATTATCCAGCAACATAAACCCCTGGCTATTTTGGATAAAGCCGTATTTTTTATGCTGGACAGTCAGGACATAGAAATG
>CAYUGW010000514.1:0-3583 GCA_964444245.1 uncultured Blastocatellaceae bacterium
GACAAAAATCTTTTTTATAAAATATGATGTTATCGGCGGCGAGGAATTCTGGTCGCTGGTCGAGATTCCTTCGAGCGGCGGCGAGGAAAAAGTGATTCTCAAACCGCGCAAACCGAAGATCAGCGAAATCGCCGTTTTACAAGACGGAAACGGTCTGCTGATAAATTCGGTCGAATCGGTTTCCAATCTTCCGCAGATTTTCTATATTTCGCTTGCGGACGCGGCGGAAAAAAGACTCACCAACGATTTGAATGCTTATTTCGGCATCAGCGTGAGCGACGACGGCAAAACGATTGTGACGGCGCAGAGGCTTTTTGCCAAAAATATCTCGGTTTTTTCCGGCGATAATTCGAATCAGGCAAATAAAATTTCCAAAGAATCGAATATTTATTCGACCGCCGTTTTTACGCCCGACGGCAGAATCGTTTATGACGCGGCGGATAATAATCGCCCGCATATCTGGATTATGAATGCCGACGGCAGCAATCCGCAACAGCTTACGCCGAACGATTCGACCGATTTTCAGCCGCTCGCCTCGCCCGACGGTCGCTACATATTTTTTATTTCCGAGCGCACCGGCGACCGGAAAATCTGGCGAATGGATTTTGACGGAAGCAATCAGCAAAATCTGACTCCGTTTGAAGGCATAATGTTTTCGCACAATCTCAACCCGGAAAAACAAACCGTTTTTTTCGATTGGAATAAAAACGAAAAAAAAGTGATGGGCGAAGTTTCTGTCGCGGGCGGAGAAATCCGGGAACTTCCTTTATTCGGCAATAGTTTAACGGCTTTTTCAGCCGACGGAAAACAAGTCGCATATGTGTTTTTTGACGAAAAGGACAAAAAACGAAAGGTGCGCGTCCGACCGTTTGAACGGGAAGAACCCGCAACCGTTTTAGACATTTCGCCAATAGAATTTATGCGCTTTACGGCGGACGGAAAAGGTTTGCTCTACCGCGAAATCGAAACCGATACGGAATCCGTTTCAACCGTTTGGCTTCAAACGGTTTCGGGCGGCAAACCACAGCCGTTTATATCGGTTAAGCCCGATATGGTTTTTAATGTTTCGCAATCAACGGACGGCAAAAAAACGGCGGTCGTCAGCGGAAATCTGCTGACCGATGCCGTAATGCTTTCGAAAATCGAATCCGATTAAGCAATAAGGCAAAGGTAAAAAGGCAAAAGGCAAAAGTGAGGAATCAAATCGAACTCGTGTAACTTTCACACTCACCATAATTTAGGAGTTTTCTTCCATTTTCCGTTTTCAATTTTCCGTACAATCGTCGAATTCGTTGAACGGGCAGACGAATAATTCCGGCGCGTATTCTCTGGTTTGTTTTCTGACGCTTCTCCAAATCGGTGAACCGCCGTGAGTTTCCTTTGTCCAGCCGAGCCGTTTGCGGTTTTCCCAGACAAATTTGTAGGCTTCTTTTTCATCTTTGCCTTCCAGATGTTTGGCTTCGTGCAGCAGAATCGCGGCGCGTTCGGTATCGTCTCTTGAAAATTGGAAAAAATCCGGGTAAATCGTCATTATTTCAAACGGAAAATTTGTCGCCGCAAATGCGTTTTCTTTTTCGACCGAAGCATTCAGCCAGTGATCGTTGCCGCGAAAACTCGTGAAATATTCGAGCAGAAAAACCTCGTCTGAAAATCCTTTCTCATCCAAAACGGCGACGGCTTTTCCGACAACTTGTTTTTCATCAAAACTCAAAGGATCGGACGTAAAAATCATCGAAAGATAAAACGCCAAAATCGAAAACAAGCTGACCGCAACAAAAATTGCCGCCCGTTTCAGAATTTTGGAAAACAGCGATGCATTTTGCCCCTTTTGCTTCGGCAAAGTCGAAACTTCGAGCAATTTCGACCGGCACCGAACACAGGCTTCCGAATCCGCAAAATTTACCAGATTGCAGTTAAGACATTTCTTTTTCATTGGATTTAATGGAAACAGTTTTAAAGGGGGAAAAACCGCTTATATTTAAAAAAAAGTGTGAATCGCGTTTTTTTCCACAAATATTTTAGAATAGAATAATGCGTTTTTAGTACAATCCTGAAACCTGAAAGTTGTAAATACTTTGAGCTATCTCAAAAATTATAAAATTCGGTTAAGCGAGCGGTCTTTGACCGCGTAATTAGCGACAAACGCGGTCAAAGACCGCTCGCTTAACGGGTTGTTTTGTGTTTTTGAGAATAGCTTCTCATAAATTTAATTTACAAACTATTTAACTTTAGCTGTTCGCTGCGGAAGACGATTAGTGAATCACACTGCCGATTAGCCTGATCCATTTATTTTCGATTTATAAAGAAACTCGAAAAAACTTTTCTGCATCAAACTTGTCAAGTTGCATAAAACCACGATAAAAGATATAAATTTTCGAGTAATTATTTTAAGGAAAAACAAATGAGACATATCAATTCGGCAATTTTTTTGATTGCAATCCTAGTATTTTCAAGTTTTACGGCATTTTCGCAGGAAAGCGAAATTAAGGTCGTTGATGAAGTTATCGCGCAGGTCAATGACAGCGTTGTTACGCTTTCGCGGGTAAATCGTGAAATTGAAGCGATTATCGAGGCAGGCGTTCAGGAAGGAAAAACCCGCGAAGCGGCGACCGCCGAAGTCAATGCCAAACGCGGCGAACTTATTGCCAACATCATCAATGAAGAACTTTTGATGCAAAAAGCCAAAGAATATGATTACGATTCGGTAATTGAAGCGGAAGTCAATCAAACTTTTCTGGCAAAGATGAGGGAATTAAATCTTAAATCTTTGGACGAACTTTATGCGGCGATGATTCAAGGCGGCATCCAACCGGATGAAATCAGAGAAATTTGGCGCAAACAGTTCACCAAGGATTTGGTCTTGCAACGCGAAGTTGATTCAGCGATTTATAATCGTTGGAAAGCCCGCGAAGTAAAGGCGTATTTCGAAGCCAACAAACCGAAGTTCACCCGACCGGAAACGGTTGAAATCAGCGAAATTTTCCTGAGTTTTGCCGGAAAAGATCCGAATGCGGTGCGCGAAAAAGCCAAACAAATTGTTGCCCAAATTCGCGGCGGCGCAGATTTCGGCACGGTTGCCATTGAAAATTCCGACCGACCCGATGTAACGACGACCAAAGGAAAAGTTCCCAGCACACTCGTTACAAAGGATTTAGATCCGAGATTTTCCGAAGGTTTAAAGGACATTCAACCGGGCGGCGTAACCGAACCGATCGAGATTGACGATGTCGGTATCGAAATTCTTCGCCTCGACAATCGAACCAAAGCGAGCAGCGAATCTTATTACGACGAACCGACCGTTCGCCGGGCGATGACCATGGAAATTCTCGGCGAAGAACGCAAAAAATATCTCATCAAATTGCGCGGAGAATCTTATATCAAAGTCAATGACCGGTATCGCCCGGAAGTCGCGCCGCTTCTTTTTGCCGAAGAAAGAAAAGGCGAAGCCGTTAAAGAACCCGGACAGTAAAAAGTAAAAAGTAAAAAGGTAAAAGGCAAAAGTATTTTTCGGGATGCTTTTGCCTTTTTCATTCAAAAAGATGAGATTGGATTTATTTTTAAAGGCAAGCCGTTTGATCGTGCG
>CAYUGW010000515.1:0-3576 GCA_964444245.1 uncultured Blastocatellaceae bacterium
ACGGCAAAGGGATTTCCGAAAAGAACAGAACGCCGGACGAATTTTTCTCGCAAATCCAAAAAACGGGTTCGATAGAAAAGGAACTGGAAAAAGTGCAAAAGGAAGGTCTGCGGTTTGATAAAACTCTGGAAATTCAAGGCTTAACTCTTTTGCAGGCTCCGGTTTTATCGGATAATTTTCGCCCGTTTTTCGAGTTTGAGTTGCTCGGAAACGAAACGGTTTCCGGCAGGGAAGTTTATGTCGTTTCGTATAAACAAACGCGAAAAAGTCCGTATGTTTTGATCAATGAAAAAGGGAAATCAAATGAATTGAGCCTGAGCTTCGACCTGAATTTGCCCGGTTCGATAAAGAAATCGGATGTATTCTTGAGCGGCAAACTCTGGATTGACGCGGAAAACTTTCAGCTCTGGCGCGAGGAAAGAAATCTATCGGCAAAGGGCGAAAATCCCGTTCTTTTAATGAAAACCGATTTTGAATATCAGCCGAGCGAATACGGATTTTTAGTTCCGAAACAAATCTCTTTGGTGCAGTTTAACGCGAAGAGTTATAAAAAAAATCCTTCCGCGACGGTTAAAGATTTGCAGGTAAATTTCGATTATTCGGCATTTACGAAAACGAATGTCGAGGTCGAGATTTTAGATGAAGAAGAAACTTCGCAAAATTAAAAAGACTGACTGGAGCGCTGGGCGTCCCCGCTTGCATGAGCGCGATAGCGCGAAAAAGCCTCTGTGTTGAAAAAAAGTTTATTGTAATCAAACATCTTTCCGCCGCTTGCGCTCCAGTCTTTTTTACGCTTCCAGAATTTCGACCTTTGTTTCGATCAAATTTTTGGGAATCAGAGCCGGAAAATACGCCATAATCTCCTCGACCTTCGGGCGACCGCCGGCAAAACCCGTAACTCCGGGCGGACCTGTTAAGATCAAAGGCGCGATTTCCTTTGTAAATCTTTCAACGTCTTCTCTGGATTTTCCGCGAACTCCGATTCTTAATTGAATTTCGGGAATGTCATTCGGCGGCTTGCCCGCGAGATGTCCGTGCGTTGCGCTCCAACCGACGAATTCGGTTAAAACCGTGTCGAAGTTCAAACCCAGTTTATCGAGCCGCGAACGCAAAATGAGATCGGCGGCTTTGGCTTTTTCAAACGCATCCGGGTAAGAATAAACAAGCGTTCCGACCGATTTCCAGCCCGCCGAATATGCAATCGAAACTTTGTAAAATTCGGTTTTCGGTTTGCCTTTGATGCCGAAAACCTTGACGCGGTCGCTCCCGTCATCCGCCAGATTTATCGTCGTAAAATCGGCGACGACATCGGGCGTAATATATTCGTGCGGATCGCCCATTTCATAGAGAAGCTGTTCTTTGACCGACGGAATATTGACGCGTCCGCCCGTGCCTTCGTGTTTCGTGATGACAAAATCGCCGTTCGGATACGCTTCGACAATCGGAAAACCGATATTTGCCATATCGGGAATCGTCTGCCAATCGAACTGACAGTTTCCGCCCGAACACTGCGCTCCGCATTCGATAATATGTCCGGCAATCGTTCCGGTCGCGACTTTGTCCCAATCTTCAAAACTCCAGCCGAATTCGTACATCAGCGGCGCGAGCGTCAAACCCGTGTCCGTAAGTCTGCCGCCGACAATAATTTGCGCGCCTTTTTCCAAAGCCTCGACCAGCGGCTGTGCGCCCAAATAAACATTCGCGCTCTGCACCTTGTCTAAAATATCGGCGAGCGGTTCGCCCGTGTCCATATTATCGATCTCGATGCCTTGATCAAGAAATTCCTGTAATCGCGGCAAAACATCGTCGCCCGTTATCACGCCGATCTTTACTTTTCCCGTAAGACCTAAATCCTGCGCGACCTGTTTTATGGCAGTCGCACAGCCCTCGACATTTACGCCGCCCGCATTCGATAAAACTTTGATATTTTTTTCGACGCAATCGGGCAGAATTTCCTGCATCAAAGCGATAAAATCACGCGCATAGCCCGCTTCCGGGTTTCTCGAATGCTGTTTCTGCAAAATGCTCATCGTAACTTCCGCCAAATAATCGAGCATCAAATAATCGATCGGACCATTGCGAACCTGTTCGACCGGCGCGGTCAATAAATCGCCCCAAAAACCTTGTCCGCCGGCAACTCTAACTTTTTCTTTCATAAGCTTTTATTAAAGAACAAAAAAATGAGGCGGTCAACAAACGAATTCGCGAATTCGTTTGTTGACCGCCTGAAAAATAAAAATCTATGTTTAATTAATTACATCTTCTGTTGTATCGGCAGTTTTCTTGGCGACTTTTTTTGTTTTAAACCAGGTTCTTTTAGTAACCCATTTTGTTCCGTCCCAGGTTTGTGTTGTGTAATATTTACCTTCTTCCTCTGATCTGCCGACAACGTTTTCGGTTACTTCGACGGTTTTATCGCCGAAATTTTTTGTTGATTTAACCGCGGCTTTTGTTCCGGCAACAGTTGCATCTTTTGTACCTTCGGCAATGTCTTTTGTAACTTTGACGGTTTTCTTTGCCGCGTCAACCGTTACATCTTTTGTTTTTTCGGCGGCATCTTTTACTGCATCTCCAACCTGTGCATTAACTGCGCCGTATGAAATTATTACAAACGAAAAAACTAACAATAAACGACCTAAACTCTGTATTTTCATAATTACTCTCCTTTTTTATCGAAAATTTAAATTCCCGAATTTTATTTAATTTTATTTAGTGCATATTCTATGCCAAAGATTTCTAAAGCCTTCATATTTAAAATGAAGAAGGCGTTCATTTTGCAAAAAACAAAATGAACGCCTTCCTGCCGACATCTTCAAATTTTAATTAATAAACGATTTTCTTTGTTCTGCTGGCAACGGCTCTCGAGCCTCGATAGGTTTTTTTGGCGACGTATTTTGATCCCTTATAAGTTTTTTTACCGACATAAACCGTGCCTTTGGCGGTTTTGCGATAAACGTAAACCGTGCCGTTCTTGGCTTTACGGTAAATATATTTACTTCCGCGAGCGGTCTGCGTAGCGATTCCGCGATTTTTGCGCTTGACCGTAACTTTACCTTTTCGGGTTTGCGCCTGGGCTGCAAACGGATTATCCGTAGAAATTGCATCGCTGATGAATGCGGCTGAAAGAATCATTGTAAACGCGAAAATCATTCCTAAAATCTTTTTCATAAAATTTTACCTCGTTATAAATTTAGTGAAATCAAAACATTCACTTTGAATTGTTTCAATACACTTTCAAAAATCATTGAATAGTGTCGCAATTTTGATTCCATAAAGGAAATGTTCAGTTTTGACTTCTCACATTTTGATTTATAAATTTGACAATATCTTCGGTCGAAGTTCCGGGCAGAAAAACCTCGGAAACGCCTAATTCCTTGAGTTTCGGCACATCTTCCTGCGGCACGATGCCGCCGACCAGTATGAGCGTATCGTCCATTCCGTTTTCGCGCAAAAGATTGATAATGCGCGGGCAAAGTGTATTATGTGCGCCGCTCAGGATCGAAATGCCGACCGCATCAACATCTTCCTGCAAAGCCGCCGCCGCGATCATTTCCGGCGTTTGCCTGAGTCCCGTAT
>CAYUGW010000516.1:0-3575 GCA_964444245.1 uncultured Blastocatellaceae bacterium
GCGAATATTACGAAGGGGCGTTTTCGAGTATTTATGAAATCAGCGGCGGCAAAGTGGTAAAAGTTTTGGAAACGGGTTGCGGCGTTTAATTTTTTCTCATATAAATCAAACGAAGTCCTTCGAGCAGAAGATTTTCGTCCGTAATTTCAATAAATTCCGAATTTTCCGAGATCAAAGCGGAAAATCCGCCCGTTGCGATTATTTGCGGCTTTTCTTTTAATTCCTCAAACATTCTGTTTATAATTCCTTCAACCAAGCCGATGTAGCCGAAAAAAATTCCCGATTGAATCGATGCAACGGACGAGTTCTGGATCACTTTTTCGGGTTTTTCGATTTCTACTCTCGGCAGTTTCGAGGTTTTTTCAAACAGGGAATCGGCAAGCGTTTTCATTCCGGGCGCGATTATTCCGCCGAGAAATTCGTTTTTTGAACTGACGACATCAATCGTCGTCGCCGTGCCGAAACTGCAAACGATGCAGGGTTTTCCGTATTTTTCAGCCGCCGCAAAAGCATTCAGCAATCTGTCCGAACCCAGAGATTCAGGCGGAAAATAATTTATCGAAAATCCGAAATCGAATTTATTATCAACAAAAATCGGTGATAGATCGAAATATTTTTCAAAAAGCGAGCGAAAGGGAACTTCGAGTTCCGTAACGACAGTTGAAATTATTACGGCGGAAATTTCATTATTTAAACGAGTTTTGATGATCGAATAAATTTCTTCAACGCTTTGATTTTTTATGGTTGGAATCGAAAATTTAGAAACGAGCTTTTCGCCGTCAAAACTAGCGAATTTTACGTTTGTATTACCTATGTCTATTGCTAAAAGCATTTTCCCGCAAAACTAAAGCGGACAAAAAGGAAATTGCCCGCTTTTCAAAAAAATAAATTTTTGTAAATTTAACCGCGAAGCGGCAAGCCGTCATAAACTACCGCCCAACCGTTAGCCTTGCTCGTTCGCAGACTTTTGGTGAACCATTCCAGAGCTTTGTCGGGATCGTTGTAGAGCTGAACGGACGGATTCGGTTCACGCGGATCAACACGGCAAATTGCGCCGCCCTGAGTCGCGGTTTTTACGCATAAAAGCGCGAGCATATTGTTTTTTTGTAAAATTGCCGTTCGAATATTTACTTCCAGCAATTCAATATCTTCAAATTCGCCTGTATCGAATTCTCCGAATTCTTCCAATTCGTCAAACTCTTCATCATCATCCGATTCGTCATACTCCGGTTCAAATTCTTCAAAATACAAATCATCCGACTCAAAATCAAATTTATCATTCATAAAATTATTTAATAAAAACCTCTGCTACAAACTTACACTTTCAAACAATTAAATTCAATCTGAAAGAATTATTATGCGGTTAAAACAGAGTTTTTACGCTTAAAATTGCACTAACTTACAGGGCTTTCGCAAAATATACGGAAATTTAAGGTCTTGAAAAATAGAAGAAAAAAATTATTTGGAGGTAGATTAACTATGGAAACGGGAATGATGGATCAAAAGACTTTTGTTTGTTTTTCGTGTATGCAGCCAAATGAATTCGGGCAAAACTTTTGCAAATTCTGTAATACGCCGATCAGCCAAAACTCGAGTAATGATCCGATTCAAATCGCGCTTGGTGAGGGTATGACTTATCGAAAAGCGACGGAAAGCAAACCGAAACCGATAGTTGTTTTTGGAATTTGGCTTTTATTTTTTCCGTTGTTTGTTGTTTGTTCGTATGTCGCTATTGAGACCATTTTTATATTGAATGGTTCGGTCGGATTTGTTTTATTTTGGTTAATGTTTATAGTTGCCGGATTCAGCTTTCTAATGGTTTATAAAGTTACAAAAAATTATTTGTATTTTGAAGAAAATAAAAGAGATTGACAGAAAATACGTGAATTATGAAGTTTTTCTGAGTTTTTCAACATCTCCGGCTTGAATTATTTTAATTTCGCCATTCCATTGTTCGATTCTGAGTGCGCCGTTTTCTTCGATTCCGCAAGTTTTTCCGAAAATTATTTCATTTCCCAAACTCACTTTTACATTTTTTTCAAACGCGTAACTCGAACGATTTATCCATTCGCGCCGAATCTTTTCCGCGCCGTTTTCGCTTTGAAGAATTTCGTAGAATCCGGTGAGATGTTTAATCAAAGTTTGCAAAACTTGTTCGTAATCGGGCGTTTGTCCGGTTTCCGTTTCAATCGAGGTTGCCGTTTCCATTAATTCCGGCGGAAATATCGGCGATTTCAGATTTACGCCGATTCCGGAAATTACCGCCAAACCTTTATCTGTTTCCGCCGTTTCCGATAAAATTCCGCAGATTTTTTTGTCACCAACGTGAACATCATTCGCCCATTTGATGTCGGGATCGAGCCGGTAAAGTTCGCGCAAAGTTTCAAAAACGGCGATTGCTCCGACAAATGTGATAAGCGGCAAAAAACGGGGTTCGACCAGCGGACGCAGAACGATGCTGAAATAAAGTCCCGCATTTTCGGGCGAAATCCACGTTCTTCCCAAACGCCCGCGCCCCGCCGTTTGCTGTTTGGCGATCACGCACAAACCTTCGTCCGCACCGCGCTTTGCCTGACCGATCGCTTCCGTATTGGTTGATAGGATTGTATCGAAACGCAAGATCGTAATGTTCATCTTTGACTCGGTTTCCAGAGCGAATTCGTATAAAATCTGTTTTCGTCGTAAAAGTTTCGCTCGACCGCAAAACCGCTTTTCCGTGCCAATTCTTCGATCATTTTCTTATTGTATTTCTGCGAAACTTCCATAAATATCGGCTCCCATTTTTTGAATTTAAAGGATTTGCCCAACGCTTCGATCTTGACGGTTTGCTTTTTTTGACTGATTAAAAACGAACGCGCGGCGCGTTCGATCGGGTGATAACTGGCGTAATGCGAAAATTCTTCCGTGTTAAAATCCGCGCCGAGTTCGCGGTTGATGCGTTTTAATAAATTCAGATTAAATTTTGACGTAACACTTTGCGAATCGTCGTAGGCGTTCAGAATCGTTTTCGGATTTTTGTGCAGATCGAAACCGATAAACAAAAAATCGCGTACGTTCATCGTTTCGCGCAATTCCCTGAAAAACGCCAGAGCGCGCTCTTTGCTGAAATTTCCGATATTCGAACCCAGAAAAAGAATAATCTTCTTTTTATCCGATAATTTTGAAAAAGTTTCGAGCGTTTTGAAATAATCGCCCTGTTCGGTCTGAATATCGAGCGCGGGGCATTCTTTGTGAAATTTTTCGGTTAGAAAATTTAAGGCTTCCGCCGAAATATCAATCGGAACGTAGCGGAATTTCAAGTTTTTTTCGAGAAAATATTTGACTAAAACAGAGGTTTTCGTGCCGTCGCCCGCGCCGAGTTCGATCAGATCGAACTCGGCGGAATCAGCTTCAAAAGCGGAAAAAATTTCTTTCGTTTGAAGCGAAAAAATTTCCATTTCACTGCGCGTCAGATAATATTCCGGCAATTTCATAATTTCCTGAAACAGGCGCGAACCTTCGTCGTCGTAAAAATATTTCGAAGAAAGAAATTTCGGATCGGCGGAAAGCCCCGAATCAATATCTTCGGCGAATGT
>CAYUGW010000517.1:0-3571 GCA_964444245.1 uncultured Blastocatellaceae bacterium
TTTGCCGACTGAAACTGTTTCTCCGGCGCGTTCGAGCCGCTCTCGATTACGCTTCATTTCCGAAAACCAGAGCGCGAACGTCATTCCGAAACTTGTCGGTTCGGCGTGAATTCCGTGCGTTCTGCCGATCTGCGGCGTGTCTTTGAATTCAAAAGCGCGTTTTTGCAAAACGTCTAAAAGAGCGTCAATTTTCGTCAGCAAAACTTCGCACGCTTCCTTCAAAAGCAGCGCGTTCGCTGTATCAACCACGTCCGAAGAAGTCAGACCGAAATGAACGAAACGCGCCGATTCGCCGATATTTTCTGCCAGATTCGTCGTAAAGGCGATTACATCGTGATCGGTCGTTTTTTCGATTTCGTTAATGCGTTCGACCGTAAAAGCGGCTTTCGTTTTAATATTTTGAAGGTCTTCCGCCGGAATTATGCCGTCTTCCGCGTGAACTTCGCAAACGGCGATTTCCACATCGAGCCATTTTTGAAATTTGTTTTGAAGCGTCCAAATCGCGCCCATTTCGGGCAAAGTGTATCTTTCAATCATTTATAAATCCTAATTTTTTTTTAATCCGAGTTCTTGTTAATAATTTCAATTTTTTTAACAGCTACCAAATATGAGCGATCATTTTCCAGAAGATAATTTATATCTATATTCTCCGGGTAGCCGAATTGTTTATTATATTTAATTTTCACTACTGTTTTGTTTTCCAGAGCTTTTTGGATTTCGTCAAACATTTTATTGACCGTACCGAATTGTTTATATATGGAAATCTTTAAAGTGATTTGACCAATCGGTTCACTTGGCTCAATCGAGACGATTTTATCATCTCGAACCTTTACCAAAGCCCATTCCACCGGTGTAACATTTCCGGGCTGATAACCGCTTAAAACCATATCGTAATCAAAAATCTTTTTTTCAATCCATATATTGCGATGTTTTTCTAACTCGGAATCAACAACTTTTGCCTTATTTTTATCAGACGTTGCGGTTTCACGATGGCTAATTATCGAATCATTTTCAGGTATTGGTTTTTCCAATTTAGTTGTTTCAACAGAGCGGCATCCTAAGACCTGAAAAATAAGAAATAAGAAAATTAAAAACTTTGAAATCTTCATCAATTCACATTTTATTGTATCTGCTAATTATCTGGAACTGCTAAAAAACCGATTCAAAATTTATTTATTAATCATCAACAATAACAGCATCTTTTACCATATCAATCTTTTCTTCAACTTCCTCAACCAAGCTATTTTCCTGATTTACTTCCGTATCTTTATCACCCAAAACGTCCTGAATATACAGAGTTTGAATTAAAACCATCAGAACCGCAAGAATCGGAGTCGCCAACACAAGTCCCAACCCGCCGATCAGAACGCCTAAAATAATCTGTGAAATGATCGTCAGAGCGGGCGGGAGTTCGACCGTTTGGCGTTCGATCCAGGGGGTGATCAGATTCGATTCGATCAGTTGAACGCCGATGTACAGCGCGATGACGTAAACCGCCGTGATCGGGCTTTCGATAAATGCCAGCAAAATTGCCGGAATTGCCGAGAGAATCGGACCGAAATTCGGGATAAACGATAATAATCCGGCGATCAGACCGAGCGTCAGAGCGAGCGGAACGCCGAGAATCGAAAGTCCGATCCACGTTAAAACGCCGATCACCAGCATCGAACCGATTTTGCCGATCAGCCACCAGCGCAGAGTATCGCCGATCTCGCCGAGAACTTCATAAACACGCGGACGTTTATTTATCGGAAAAAGCTTGGTAAATCCGTGAACATAAACCTTCGGTTCGCTTGCCAGATAAACCGCTATCAGAATCGTGATAAAGAAATTGGCGATCATTCCGGCGGTCGTTGAAAAAATCCCGCCGACGCTCGATAAAACGCTCGCCGCATTGATCTTATCAATAACTTCCTGAGTGCTGGGCATCTGTTCGATAATCGCTCTGCCCCAGCCGAATTGCGAAACATATTGACCGACATTTTGCGCCGAACGCGGCAGTTCAAAACGCAAAATCCTGCCTTGTTCGGCAATGCTCGGCGCAAGAAACGCGATAAATCCGGCTAAAATTGCGATCAATATAACCGAAACAAGCAAAACTGCTTTGCCTTCACCGATCTTGACGTAATCATTCAGAATATCCGCCAACCCGCGCAAAAAAACCGCCAGTAAAACGGCGGCAAAGGCAAGCATCAGAATATCTATGACATAAACAAAACCCAAAACAATTAAAATTATCAGCGTGACTATGCCGCAGATTATCAAAACACGTTTGATAAAAGCCAGATTTTTTGTCGTAGTTTCCATAGTTTTTTTGAATTTTTCCGAAAGCGGAAATATAGCGCATTAGTGTTAATCTTACAAAGCATTAGGGCAAAATAATTTTTTGAAATATATTAGCGGTTTCCGGTTTTTATTTTCCGCCGCTTTTGTATTAAATTTCTTATAAAACTTTTCCGCGGGTAAATTTCTTTCCGCATCTTGCGAAAAACAAAGTCCTTTGCAAAAATGACTTAATCAGACAGTCTTTGTTTAGTTAAAGTTTCCGGAGCAAACATCTATGGGCAAACGCAAAAATCCTTGGACAGCAATCGGTTATTCGAATTACGAAGCCTTTCATACAATGCCGTTCGATCTAAGAAAACGGGGTGAAACACACGAACTTAATCGGCAGCGTGTCGTTTCCTCGATTTTGCTTGAATTATATGTGATGGCAACCGTCGGAATTATTCCGAAAGATCGGCTGATTACGGTCAAACGCGCCCTTTCGCAAAATCTGCGCGGCGGTCAAAAAGATAAGAACGAAGTCGCACATTGTTGTCCGCGGCAGGTGATGATCGGCGACAAGACACCGACCGAATTGCTGCAAACCGAATTTCCCAAACGTGCTTTCGTCGTCAACGCATTTTTTGCCGAATCCGATTTACTGCCGGCGAATTTTAACAAAGCCGATACGCGAGCCGAACAAAACGGTTTAAGCAACGGCTTCCGAAAAGCGTGTCATTATGTTGTTGCCGATGCCCATTATCACGGCAAATTGATTCCGCTAAATACTGCAACCGCAGTCAGACAAGCATTTTCGCTGTATAAAGAGTTTGCCGAAGATGCTTTTCGCCTTTCTTGCGAACGGCTTGAAAACAAGCTGCAATTCAACGTCACCAAACAGGATGAAATACGTTGGCTCGAACAACTGAAAATTACAAAAATTTATGCCCGAACTTTGAAAATGTCCTCGGGTGCTTCGGTTGTTCTCGATATGGAAAAAGTCCACGGAATCATAAAAATTTATCAGGAAATGGGCGGCAAAAGCGGAAATATGAGAAATTAACAATTTTCATAATTTAAAAGGAAAAAGGCAGTTTTCCGACTGTCTTTTTTCTTTTGAATCCACGAAAACCCCGTTTAAATATAACCCTTTTCGATCAACAATTCCGCATTGAGAACCGCCGAACCTGCCGCACCGCGAACGGTGTTGTGGCTTAAACACACAAAACGATAATCGAAAATATTATCCGGAAAAAGCCTGCCGACGGTAATCGTCATCCCGTTGCCGTTGTCGCGGTCGAGCCGC
>CAYUGW010000518.1:0-3571 GCA_964444245.1 uncultured Blastocatellaceae bacterium
TTGATAACGTAACGCTGTTTACGCACAATTAGCGAAGCTAAGAGTTTAGCACCCGCGCGCCTTCGGGAAAATGCCGGTCGTAGCAGATATAGACGCCGATCCGCCCGAACGCCGTGTCGAAACAGGGATAACCGAGATTGCCGGGGCGAAAATAGAATTTTTCCCAGAATCCGGGCGCGACGTGCGGGATGTGATTCTTGCGGTATTTCCCCAGGAATTTCCCGTCGGCGTCGATGACGGCCGCCGAGTTGTAGTAAATACCCGACATCTCCTCTTCATAAATCGGCACGATCAGCACCATTCCCTTTTCTTTGGCGACATCCTGCATCAGCCTGACCGTTTCGCCGTCGGGAATTTTCTCGACCGCCTCATACCAGCGCGACTTTTGTTCGGCGCAGAAATAAGGCGTCGTAAAAATCTCCTGAAAACAGAGCATCTGAACGCCCTGCGCAGCCGCATCTTCGACCATTTTCATCTGATGCTCGATATTCGCCCGTTTAATTTCCTCAATCGTCCCGTTCACATCGCCGACGTTGTGCGCCTGAATCAATCCGCATTTTATTATTCTTGACATAAATTCCTCGTAATTCGTAACAGGTAATTAGTAATTCGGTTTGGCTGTTCACTCATTTCGATCAATCCAAAATCCACAATCTAAAATCCAAAATCCTCACGTCATCCAGTTCGTCCGCGCTTCCGGATTCCATTTCGTCGTCGTTTTCTTGAACATCGTAACTGTTGCGACAGGTTTAGTTATCATTACTCTCTTTCGATTCGAGTTTTTCCAACGCGATTTCGTAAGCCGTTCTCGGTTCGCCGCGTCGCGCTTTTTCAAATTCTTCCCGAAAATCTTCAAGCAGCGGCAGATCGAGCAAATCCTTTTCACGCCCTGAAGCCTTTTTGCTGGCGATAATGTCGCGGATATTAGCAACCGGAAAACCTTCGATTATCAACATTCGTTTTTTAGCTTCTTCAAAACTTTCAATGCCGTCAGGCGCAAAGACCAGATCTAAATCAAACGGACCTGTTTTAAGCTGAACGAAATCAACGCCTCTAATGATTTTTTCGGCGACGTCGTCGGAAATTTCAAAATCCAACTCGCGCAGGGCTTTGACGATTCGCGCTCCGTTTTCCGCATCTTTTTTCGGAAACAAATCGACATCCTGTGTTGTCGAAGGATAACCGAGAAGGATCGCGCCGCTTTTGCCGATGAACATAAATTCGACCTCATGTTTGGCAAAAGTTTCGGCGACTTCAACGGCCTGCTGTAATTGAAAATAACTACGATTCGTCATTCTTTTTGGCGATTTTATAGCCTAAATAACGCGGTAAATTTTTGTCCGCCCATTCACGATATTCCCGCATAGTTTCAAAAGTTCTCACCGGAGCATCATCCAAAACGGGTTTATACTGCCGGAAAAAACCGTATTTCAGACGCTGTTCAAGCGTTCGGTTCATTTGCCGTCGGCATTGTTCTTTGAAATCTTTCATAAAATGATCGTAGCACAGCTTGCCGCTCACCCTTTCCGACCAATCCAAAATCCAAAATCTAAAATCCAAAATCCATTAGCTCATCCAATTTACGCCCGCTTCCGGATTCCATTTGGTCGTCGTTTTTTTCAGTTTCGTCCAAAACTCAATCGAGCTTTTCCCCGTGATGTCGTTTGCGCCGAAGCGCGATTCGTTCCAACCGCCGAATGAAAACGGTTCGCGCGGGACGGGAACGCCGATGTTCACGCCGATCATTCCGGCGGAAGCGTGTTCCATCACATAACGCGCCAAGCCGCCCGACTGCGTAAAGACGGAAGCGGCGTTGCCGTATGGATTTTCGTTTTCGATTTTGATCGCTTCGTCCAGAGTATCGGTTCGCAAAATCGAAATCACGGGACCGAAAATTTCTTCCGTTGCGACCGACATTTCGGGTTTGACGAAATCAATCACGGTCGGTCCGACATAACTGCCGTTTTCTCTGCCTTCGACGCTTGCGCCGCGACCGTCAACGAGAATTTTCGCGCCCGCGTTTTCGGCTTCGGAAATATAATTTTCGATGCGTTCCTTCGCCGCTTTTGAAATCACCGCGCCCAGGTTTTTTCCCGGAATTACCTTTCGGGCTTCGTCGCAGATTTGCTCGATTATCGGGTCGACATCGCCGACCGCGAGCATTGCCGAAGCCGCCATACAGCGTTGCCCCGCGCATCCGGTCATCGAAGCGGTTACATTTGTCGCCGTCATCGTCGGATTCGCGTCGGGCAGAACGAACAGGTGATTTTTCGCACCGCCGAGCGCGATACAGCGTTTTAAGTTGTGCGTTGCTTGCTGATAAACGAGTTTCGCAACGCGCGTCGAACCGACGAAACTGACGGCTTCAATATCTTGATGAGCGCAGATTCCTTCGACAATCTCTTTACCGCCGTTGACGACATTGAAAACACCGTCGGGCAAACCCGCTTCTTTCAAAAGTTCCGCCATTTTTTGACACGCCAAGGGAACTAATTCGGACGGCTTCATAATCATCGTGTTGCCGAGAACAATCGCGTTCGGCATCGTCCAGTTCGGCACCATCAGAGGGAAATTGAACGGGACGATTGACGCGACGACGCCGAGAGGGAAATGCTCCGTCCGGCATTCGACGCCCTTCGAGACTTCCAAAACCTCGCCGGCGACGAGCTGCGGCATCGAACAGGCGAATTCGGTCAGTTCGATCGATTTTTCGACTTCCGCCTTCGCTTCATCGTAAGTTTTGCCGTTTTCTTCGGAAACCAGATTCGTCAATTCGTCAAGGTTTTTTTCGAGCAAATGCCGATATTTAAAAAACACCTGAACGCGCTCTTTGATCGGCGTTTGACTCCACGCGGGAAAAGCATTTTTTGCGGATTCGACCGCCGCGTTCAATTCATCCATGCCCGACATCGGAACTTTTGAGAGCAAATTTCCGTCAACCGGCGACACGACATCCAAACTTTCCGTCGCGCTGCTTTCGTGGAAAGCGCCGTTGTAATAATTTTTAACTGCTTCGTATTTCATAATTTCCTTTTAGCCGCGGATTAACGCGGATTTCGCGGATAAATCAGATAAGTTTTCCGTCAAAACTTAATTTGTATTTATTATGCAGCCAATCTTCAATTTCAATAAAGTCTTCGTGCATTATAAAACTGTCTTTGCCGTCAGGCGTAACGGTAATGTCGGCAAATCCGGCAGACCACAGAATATTTCCGCTTTTATCAATGCGGCTTACGGTAAGTTCGCCGTGAACAAATATGCCCTCGTGATTTTTGAAGATTTGAAAACAACAGACATCATCGATTTGTTTCATCCAATTCAAATCCAAATCGGGCAAAGAAAGGCTAAAAACTTTATCGGCACAACAAATCAAAATATCTTCAACAATAATTACAGCCGAATTCTCGTGAATGCCCGTCGCGCCCGCAACCGCGCAAATAACCGCGCTTTTATAAAGTTTTTCACCTTTATAAACTCTAATTGTATGGCTGCTTGATTGATAATCAACCGCATCTTCATCGTGATAAACAAAATCATATTTGAAATTGTTATCATTTGAATTCAGCGTAAA
>CAYUGW010000519.1:0-3566 GCA_964444245.1 uncultured Blastocatellaceae bacterium
GGCGCGAACGGCATTTGCCTGAAATAAAGTTTATTCAGGCACAGGCTTTTTCGTGCTAACGCACTCATGCAGGTTGGCAACCTGCGCTCCCGGCATTCTTCTTATTTTGCGTAACATCAGTTATTAAAAAGAAAATTTCAGCGCAAGCTGAACCTGACGCGCCGGAAATGCGCTGTTGATCGTGCCGAAAGCCGCGCTGTTGATGTCGGAATTAGCGGCGCGGAAATTTGTTTTGTTAAACAAATTAAAGAATTCGGCGCGGAATTCGAGCCGCGTCAGTTCGGTGATCGGCAGCTGAAACTGCTTCTGAATGCCCAGATCGAAATTAAAATAATTATCGCTGCGGGCAGTATTGCGTCCGGCGTTGCCGAACGGATTGGTAACGGGCGGGCGATCCAGACACGAGCGCACGAAATAACCGGCGGTCGGATTCGGTCGGTCGCCACGGTTGATCGGATCGCACAGAATATTCGGACGCAGCGCAACGCCGCCCAAGAACGACGGCAGATTATTCGTCACCGGCGAAGGTCCATAGCGGAATGTGATCGGCTGTCCGCTCGTCATCGTATTCACGCCGCTTAAAACCCAGCCGCCGAGAAAAGCATCGGCGACCGCATTGAAAGTGCTTCCGAGCCGACGACCGCGTCCGACGGGCAGTTCAAAAACAAAACTCGTCGTATTATTAAACGGCTGATCGTATGCGCCGATGCCTTTGTTCGATGCGATGTCATAGACATTCTGCGGCGTTCCGGTGTTGCCGTTCGGCTCTTCCAAAACCTGCGAAGCGTTGTCAATCGCCTTCGACCACGTGAAAGCATTCAGGAAATACAAACCGCTCGCAAAACGGCGTTCGAGTTTGACTTGCAGCGCGTTGTAAGTAGAAAAACCTTCGGGCAAAACCGCCGAGATCGTGCCGAAGCCCTGAATCGGACGGCGTGCCTGCAAAGAAGGCTGCTGGGCGGCGGGAAGCGCGAATTCCGCCGGCGTGAGCGGTCGCGCCTGATTGTAATCGGCTAAGATCACCATATTTTTCGATTTATTTCCGACATACGCGACATCCAAAACCATTTTGCCGAAAATTTCTTGTTGAATGGAAAGCTGCCAGTTTTGAATCATCGGCGTTTTTATATCACGCGGAATATAAAGCACGACATTGTTCGGCAAGCCGCTCGTCGGATAGCCGTCCTGCGTCGGTCGGAAACAATTCGCGGCAAACACGTCGCCGACGCATCGCGGATTCAAAACCGGATCGGGCGCAAGCTGCGCGACCGCCGCGCGTGTGATGATCGGGAAATTTGTTCCCAGAATATCCGCACTTCCCAGACGGTTCAGATAATTGTAGCCGACACCGTAGCCGCCGCGAATCACCGTTTTATCGAAAAGATTGTAAGCAAAGCCGAGACGCGGACCGAAATTATTATAATCGGGATCAATCAGAGAACGATTATAAAGCGAGCCGTCCGAAGCAAGCAAAATCGAATTGGTCGCCGGATCATAATTCGACAGACGATTGTTTTTTTCAAAATACGGCGTGCCGAATTCGTAGCGCAAACCTAAATTTAGCGTTAATTTTCGATTAACCTTAAAATCGTCCTGAATATATGCGTAATGAAAACGCTGCTGCATCTCGGCAACCGTCAGATCGGCAAGTTCGTATTGACTGCGCAAGCCGAAAAAGAAATCGGCAAGATTGTATTGATTATTTGCCGCCGCGCCCGACGGACGGCTGAACTGCGCGCTGTATGTGTCAATTCCCATCAAAGGATTCGTATCCTGAACTTCCGTATTTACGCCGAGATATTCATAACCGAATTTCAAACTGTGCCGACCGCGCAAAACCGTGTAACTCGTTCGAAGATTATAGTTGTCAGGATTTTGAAACTGCGGATTCGTCGCCTGCCGCCCCAATTGCGTAAAACCGCTGATCGTCTGCGTCGTCAGACCGCCCGTAACGAGCGGATCTTCCGGCAAACCGGTGATTCCGTAAAGGTCGAACATACTCGGTCCGCCCGTCAGCGGCGGACGTTTTCCGGCATCAATTCGGGAATTGGAAAAACGTATGTCCAACACCGAAGCGTTTTCAAATGCGTAAGTTCCGCCGATAACGAATTGTTTATTCAAAATATCGACAAAACCGTTTTGATTGCTGCCCGAAGGTCCCGGAATATTCGGAGCTTCAAACGCATTCGATTTGCGGTAGCTCCAGCGTCCGAAAATGCTGAACAGATCGTTGAATTTATGGTCAATACGGACATTGTATTTATCGTTAAAGTTGCGGTTTAAGACTTGTTCCTGATAATTTGCGCCCGACACGCCCGTCAGATTTGGAGCCGGCAGATCATTTAAGACTCTCTGAGCAAACTGCGTCAGCGGAATCGGCGTTCCGGCGGCGTAAGTTTCGCCTGTTAAAGGATTTCGGACTGTTACGCCTAAAATTCCTTGTCTTTGCGCCAGAGTCGGCAAATTTGAACGCACCAGGTTTTTCTGAATTTGACGAAATCCTTCATAATCGCCAAAGAAAAATGTTCGGTCTTTGATGATCGGACCGCCGAAAGTAAAACCGAATTGATTACGATTCAAAGGGGGTTTTACTCCGTCAATCGGTTTGAAAAATCCAACGGCATTAAAGACTGTATTGCGATTAAACGCCCAAGCCGAACCGTGAAATCTGTTTGTTCCGGTGCGGTAAGAAGCATTGATGACCGCGCCGCCCGAACGCCCGAATTCCGCGCTGTAAGTGTTCGTCTGAACCTTGAATTCGGCAATCGCATCGGGCGACACCTGTACGACCTGCGAAGAAAAACTCTGATTGCTCGTGCCATATGCGTTATTGTCCACGCCGTCGAGCAGAAAATTATTCATCGTCGCCCGCAGACCGTTGACGTTAAACGCCGCTTCGCGTCCGCCGCCGCCGATCGAGCTGTTCGTATGCGATTCGCGCACGCCCGGCGCAAGCAGTGCGAGATTTGCGTAACTGCGTCCGTTGAGCGGGAGCGCGACAATTTGCTGACGCTGAACAACCTGACCGATTTCGCTCGAATCGGTTTGCAGAGGATTTGCCGCATCGGTTACAAAAACCGTTTCGGTCGCCGAAACAACTTCCAGATTCAGATCAACGCGCTGACGGGCATTGACCGTCACATTGATTTTATCGGCAACCGTGCGGTTAAAGCCTGCGGCTTCGACAATTATCTGATAAATGCCGATTCTGACATTAACGAATTGATAATCGCCGTTGGCATCCGTAACGGTCGAACTTGTGATTTCGGTCGCGATATTTTTGAGCGTAACCGAAGCATTCGGAATTGCCGCTTTGTTGGCATCACGCACCGAACCCAAAACGGTCGCCGTTTCAAACTGTGCCGAAAGATTTGCGGCAAAAGCGAATATTGTAAAAATTAGTGTTAAGACAGAAAAAAGTCCATTCGACAGACGAATATTCTTATTCATAAAATTTATGTCCTTTAACCTGTTGTTCGATAAAAAAAGATTGAAAATTCAACCGGCAAATTGTTCGTTATTCGCTTTTAACTATTCGCTGTTTTGCCGGAAATTTCGCCGTAAAA
>CAYUGW010000520.1:0-3550 GCA_964444245.1 uncultured Blastocatellaceae bacterium
GGCGAGATGAACACGGATTTGATGCGTTCTGCCGGTTTTGATCTCGACTTCGAGTAGTGTGAATTTTTCAAAATTGCGCCGCACTTTCCAGAGCGAAATCGCGTTTCTGCCCGTTTTTATTACCGACATTTTGACGCGATTATAACGGTCGCGCCCGACGGGTTGGTCAATTTTTCCTTTATTGCCGCGCACCGCGCCGTGAACCAGAGCGACGTAAGATTTATAAACTTCTCGATCACGAAATTGTTTGCCGAGCGTTTCGTGCGTGCGTTCGTTTTTAGCGACGACAATTAAACCCGAAGTGTCTTTGTCGAGACGGTGAACGATACCGACGCGATTTTGGATTTTGGATTTTGGATTTTGGATTTCGTCTGAAATTTGAAAATTGAAATGAAAAGCTATTGCGTTGGCAAGAGTTCCGCTGCTTATTCCCGCGCCGGGATGAACGACCATTCCGGCGGGTTTATTGATGACGGCTAAAAATTCGTCTTCAAAAATTATTTCGAGCGGAATATTTTCCGGCTCGAAATTATCGGGCGGCAGTTCGACGAGTTCGACTTCGATTTCGTCCGCGTCGTTTAATTTATACGAAGATTTCGCCTTTTTGCCGTTGACCGTTACGTCTTCGTCGTCAATCAGTTTTTGCAGACGCGAACGGCTCCAGCCTTCGATTTTTTCCGACAAAAAAACATCGAGACGCTTTCCGGCATCTTCGGCAGAGGTGGTAAAATTCAAAGATTCGTTTTCATCTTTTTGTTCAATCATTTTCGGTTTCCGCGTCCTTAAAAAAATCTTCGGGCAGGTGTTCGCCGTAAGTTCTGAAATAAAGCTGACGCTTGAATTCCTTTTCGGAAAGGTCTTTCGGCAATGAGGCGATGATCATTTCCCGCGCTGTTTGAAACATTTCGCAAGCGAGTTCGATTCGCCGATTTGATGAAAGTTTTTTCATCATTTCAAATTGAATTCGGCTCATTTCGGCAGTTGTATCTCTCATTGTTTGCCGGCGTTTTGACATTGATCGAATAAATCTTTAAGTCCGAGTTTATTTATCCAAAACTCCGTATATTCGGCATCAAAATCATTTTTCAGTAAATTTTCCACGTCAGTTAACTGCTTTTCCGAGCGGCTGTCTTTTGCCCATAAAAGTTTTGAAATTATCAAATCTTCCAAACTGATAATATAGATTTCCTTTCCGTAAAATTCTTTTTTTTGCCGCCGCTCGAAAGCATTTAGCTGAAATTCGTCCGATTTTTTAATGACCAGATCTATCTTAAAAGCAGTTTCCTGATGAATTACGTTAAACATAAACTTTCGGGCAATCGCATCTCGAACTCTGCCGTGCGGAACGTAATAATCAGGTTCAAAAGCATTTATAATTCTCGCGGCATCGTCGTATTGAAGTTCGATCACAACATCAATATCAGCCGTCATTCGATAATAATTGTAAAGCATCATTGCCATCGAACCCGTCAGCATATATTCGATGCCGAGCGGCTCGATGCGTTCGGCAAAATCGTGAATTATTTTTACCGGAACGAGTTCTTTACTCATCTGTCTGTTTCTTTTTCAAACGCCAGATCATAAACACGACCGCGACGGCGGCGACAAAAAGGCTGATGATCTGCGAGGTCGAAATGCCGAGCGCGTCCGTCAAACCGAGAAGATTGCCGCGCGGATCGTCGCGGAAAAATTCGATTGTAAAACGAATGATCGAGTAAAGAATCATATACGCGATCAAAACCTGACCGTCGAATTTTTTCCTGCGGTGCAGAAAAACCAGAATTCCGAAAACGATGAGCATCGCAAAAGATTCATAGAGCTGCGTCGGATGCAGAAAAAGATTTTCGCCCGAAGGACCGTAAATCGGAACGCCCGTGTGTTCGTGCGCCAGTTCGGTAAATTGAACGCCCCACGGCTGATGACAAACATCGCCCCAACAACATCCGGCGGAAAAACAGCCTTGCCGACCGAAAAATTGTCCGAGCGCAACGCCCGGCGCGAAAGCGTCCGAAACCTTCCAAAACGATAATTTATAAAGCGGAATAAGAATCGCGACGGCGAGTAGTCCGCCAAGAAATCCGCCGTAATAAACGCCGCCCGAGCGCAGAAAATCGAGCGAGAAAAAATTGACGTTCGGTTCGGTAAAGATCATTAGAATCTTTGACCCGAGAAGTCCGCCGATGATCGTCCACAAGCCCAGATCGTAAATCCGCTCCTTTGGCAAACCGTCGCGTTTTGCCAATTGCGAAGCGGTAAAAAGCGCAAGCAGCAAACCGACCGCGAGCAGCACGCCGTAAGTATTTATTGGGAAATCGCCAATTCTGAAAAGTTCTGGGTACATCGTTTTTGTTAGTTGTCAGTGGTCGGTTGTTCGTTGTTTTATACTACAAACCGCATGACGATTTCACCGTCGCTTATTTCGCCTGTGCGCTCGAAACCGACGCTTTTATAAAGTTTTTCCGCGTTTTCGTTTTCCGGCACGAAACTTAAATAGATCTCTGTGCAGTCTTCCGTTTGTTTTAAGCGTTCGATAACTTCGAGTGTTGCGGCTTTGCCGAAGCCTCTGCCCTGATGTTTTTCGTCAATCATCAGCCGCACGAGAAAAAATCTTTTCTCGTCTATGTCGTAACCGAACATCACAAAACCGACCATTTCATCACCGGAATAAACGGCAAAAGGTTCGACGGTCGGATAAATTTTCGACTGCGCGATTGAATAGACATTCGGCGCGACGAAATTTTTCTGACTTTCGGCGACCGCGAGATTTACGCATTCCTTAAAATTTTCCGTCGTGATTTCGCGTAAAGTAATTTTCATTTTATTTAGATTTGTCCGCTTCGGCTTTTGCTTCTTCCTCCGGCGGATCTTTCCGCAGAAACATATCGAGAATTAAAATGCCCGCGCCGATACAGATTGCCATATCGGCGACATTAAAGGTCGGATAATGCCAACTGCCGAATTGAACGTCAATAAAATCAATAACAAAACCGAGCCGTGCGCGATCCAGCACATTTCCGACGATTCCCGCCAGGAGCAAAGCGAGCGCACCCAAAATACGATCATCGGAACGCGGAGTTTTCCAGAAAAAATACAGCACGAGAGCCGACGCGATAAAGGCTATGCCGGATAAAACCCAGCGTCCCGTATCTCCGTAATCATTAAACATCGAAAAAGCCACACCCGTATTCTGCGCGTAAGCGAAATTCAGAAAGCCCGGAATAATCTCCCTATCGCCTTCAAAGCGCAATTTTCTGATCGCCCAGGCTTTCGTCGTCTGATCAATCAGAAAAACCGCGCCCGCCGCGACCAGATAACCTAATTTCCAGAAAACATCTTTTTTATTCACTTTTTTTAATTCTCCGCAAAACCTTCTGCCGTTTTTTCAATTTCCACGTTTAATTCATTATAAACCATCAGACCAACTTCGTAACTCTCACAAAGCCGTCAAACGCGTTCTAACAAATCCAAAATCCAAAATCTAAAATCAAAAATCCCATTATTCAGTGTAGGGAAACACGGCTTTCGGTGCTTTATGATCTTTCCACCACAT
>CAYUGW010000521.1:0-3550 GCA_964444245.1 uncultured Blastocatellaceae bacterium
TTTTCATCATAGATCAAACGATAAACGCGGTAATTCTGCATCACTTTAAAAACATAATCCTTGCTTTGCGCGTAGAGAATTTCCGGAACATAGCGGTCGGCATCGTTTGAATTGGCGCGTTTATACCACCGCTGCATATTGTCTTCGCCGCCGTTATAACTGGCGGCGGCGGCTTGCGGCTGGTCCGGGAAAAGTTTGAAAAGATTCGATAAATACTGCGAACCGAACAGAATCGCGGTCGGCGGATGATAAAGCTCGTCCTGCCGGAAATCGGTTTTACCGAGTTCGAAAGCGATCTGTGTCGAGGTCGAGGAAATAAACTGCATCAAACCGCGAGCCGCCGCAACCGATTTAACATCGGCGCGATAGCGCGATTCCTGCCGCATAATCGCCAAAATAAAGCGCGGATCAACATTTCTCTCCGGCGCGGATTTCAGAAGCGAATCTTTATAAGGCGCGGGAAAAAGAAGCTCAGCGTGTGTGCGCGGAATCAGTTCGATTTGAAAATCTGCCGGAATGCTGCGCCAGCGCGGTTCGATAAACAAGGCGGCGCGGTGCGCCATATCGCCGCGCATATAATAAACCGCCAGACTGAAATTTCGGTCTTCGGTTTTTGAAATTTGATCTTTGTTTTCAGTATTTACCGAATTCGTCTGCCAACTCGTTTCGAGTTCCGGCGTTCCTTCGTCGTACAGTCCTAAAAATAAAAGTTCGTCCGCCAGAGTTTGATGAAAATTGGATGAAGATTTTCTCGATTCGGTTAAAACTTCCTTGCGCCCGAATTCGATCAAATTAAATGCCGGAACTTTTTTATATTCGGGCAAAAACGCATATGTTTTTTTGATTATCTCCAGAATCTCTTTTTTTGCCTGTTCGTTGTCAGTCAAACGAATCGCGGCGTGTGCCGCATCTTTGATTGACTCGGCATTTTGCGCCGCTATCGGTTGATTGGTCTTTATCCGGATTGGGAAAAATTTTTGCCGCACGAGATCGGCGGTTTTTTCGTCTTTTGACAAAACCAGCAATCTTTCGCTTGCTCGCCAACCGTAATATGAACTGCGCCCGTCGGGAATCGAAAGGTACGCGTCAATCGCTTCATCGAAACGATTAAGTTGTTCTAAAACAAGAGCTTTTAGAAATAAAACTTCTTCCCGCTGAGTTCCGCCGGAAACATTCGTGCCGCCTAAGTTAGTAAAAGAATTCAAGTTTTCGAGTTCGTTTAAGGCTTTTTGCCAATCTTTCTGCGAGAGATAAATTCGCGCCCGCGCAAAAATTGCGACCGCTTCCGGCGTTTTGCCTTTGAATTTTTCGACGGTTTTGTTAGTCCAATTCAAAGCATTCAAAACCTCGCCCGAATCGCGCAAAACGTCAACAATATTCAAAAAAGCGCGTTCAGGATTTGCCATGTCCGGGTGTTTTTCGATTAATTTTTCGTAGCGCGAAACCGATTCTCTCGGTTTATTAACCCGCGAAAAAGCCGATGCCGATTGATTCAGAGCGTCCTGCGAAACCGAGCTTTCGGGAAATTCGCTCTGTACGCGCTCAAACCAATTGACGGCTTGGCTGAAATTTCTTTCCTGAGCCAGAGTGCGCCCGATTTGATACATCGCGGTCGGAACATTCGGGTTTTTCGGGAATTGGGCGATCAGAGATTCAAAATGAAGCCGCGCATTTGCAAAATCGCGGTTAAATTGATAAACAGTCGCCCGTTTGACGTGTTCGGTATCGGAAAGAAGCGGCGCGGTTTTTCCGAATTCTGCAATGCCGACATCGAGTTTATCCAAGCCGCGCACGCCTTCGAGCGCGAAATCATCGGGCTGCGCCGGATTCGGAAGTTCATTGACCAGTTTATTGAAAACCGCTCGCGCCGCTTCCGTTTTTCCGCTTTGCAAATACGCCTTTCCAAGCCAAACCAGATTTTCCCGCGTTTTGGCATCGTTTTTTGCCAGAACGCCGAAAATTTCATCATTTGATACATTTCCGAAAGTTTTTGCTTCGCCGAAATTATTGCCCGAACGCAAGAGGGCAATCGCCGACGCGTATTCTTTGCTTTCAAAATAATTTCGCGCTAACCGCGCGTTTGCGGCTTCATTTATTAAACTTTCCGGCGCGTTCGTCAAAAGTTCGCGCAAATACATTCTTTCCAGAAAAAGATTTCCCGTCGAACGCGCAATTTGCGACAGATGCCAAAGCGCGTATTCCGTCAAAACCGAATTGCGCGCGACAACCGCCTGAAAATTCGCCGAAGCAACGGCAAAATCACCCTGTTTTTCCGCCAGACGTGCCAGCAGATAATCGTAATTATTGAGTTCGAAGATTTTTTTGTCGGTTTGACGCAAATTTTGGAGTTCAGAAATTGCGCGGTTGTAATCTCTGCCATCAACGAGATCGAGAATTTTTTTATGCGTTTCATTCGGATTTTGCGCCGAAACGCTTGCGGCAAAGATCAAAAAAATTAGAAAGACGAGTTTTTTCATAAAGCAGTTTCAAGCAATAGATTAACACGAGATAAAGGCAGTTTGAAAATATAAATTATCGTGTGGCGAAATCCCTGAATTCATTGTAACCTTTATGCATTATTAAATTTGAGATGCGAGTTAAAATAAATCGGAGAATTTGTTCAAAAGCTGTTCGCTATTAACTATTAACTGTCAGCTGTTTTATTGGTAATTTACTGATTATCAGTGAATAGTTGACAGTTAATAGCGAATAGTTCGGCTTGAAATTAAATGATTTTTTCGCCAAATTTACGAGTTTATTCTCAAATTACCAAAAAAATTATGATGACAAAAATGAGCAATAATACAGCAGAAATTTTAAGCGGAAAAGAGATCGCCGAAGCGATCAAAAGGGAAGTCGCGGAAGATGTTAAGGAATTGGAAGCCGAACACGGTTTTCGCCCCGCTTTGACGGTCGTTCGCGTCGGCGAAGATAAAGCGTCGGAAGTTTATGTCACAAACAAGGTGAAAACTTCCGCCGAACTCGGAATTATCTCCGAACACAGGCATTTACCGGAAAATACTTCGCAGGAAGAACTTCTGAAAATTGTCGAAGAACTAAACGAAGATGAAAACATTGACGGAATTCTCGTACAACTTCCTCTGCCGAAACAGATTGACGAAAATCTCGTTTTAGAAAAAATCAATCCGCAAAAGGACGTTGACGGTTTTCACGCGATAAATGTCGGTTATTTGTCGCAGGGACGCGATGCTCTTGTTCCCTGCACGCCCGCCGGAGTTATAGAAATCTTAAAACGTTCGAATATAGAAATTTCGGGAAAACACGCCGTTATCGTCGGCAGAAGCAACATCGTCGGCAAACCGATGGCGCAATTGCTTTTGCAGGAAAATGCGACGGTTACGATTTGTCATTCGCGCACGCAAAATTTACCGGAAATCACAAGCCAAGCCGATATTTTAGTCGCGGCAATCGGACGAGCCGGATTTATTCGCGGCGAACACATCAAGGAAGGCGCGATAGTCATTGATGTCGGAATCAATAATTTTTCCGACGCGGAAAAAGCATCAGAAATGTTCGGCGCGGACGAACT
>CAYUGW010000522.1:0-3546 GCA_964444245.1 uncultured Blastocatellaceae bacterium
TTAGCACCTTTGCAAGCCGCGCTTTTGGCGTTGGCGATTCGGCGGAAGTTTATGCGGTAACGCTTTCATTTATCATTTATCATTCTTGCTCGTGAATGCGGTTTCAAAGTAAACTTAATTCACTTAATTCAAAAATATTCAGGAGAAATTTTATGAAACGATTTTTGTCTGCGCTCGTCGCAGCGGCTGTTTTTTTTACATTTTCAGGCATTGAGGTAAATGCTCAAAAAACTTCGGACGAGGCGGCTTTGATCGCTAAGGCACGGAAGATTCACGCGGAAGTGATTACGCTCGATACGCACGTTGATATAAATACGTCGAATTTTACCGAAACGGTCAATTATACGCAAAGACTGCCGATACAGGTTGATCTGCCGAAGATGACGGAAGGCGGTTTGGATGTCGCCTGGCTGATCGTGTACACCGGGCAGGGCGAACTCAATGAAGCGGGTTTTCAAAAGGCTTACGCCAATGCGATTGATAAATTCGATGCGATTCATCGTTTGACGAACAAAATCGCACCCGACAAAATCGAGCTTGCCTTGACTTCCAAAGACGTGCGAAGAATTCATAAAGCGGGCAAAAAGGTGGCGATGATCGGCGTTGAAAATGCTTATCCGATCGGCAATGATCTTTCAAATATCGAAAAATTTGCGAAGCGAGGAGCGCGTTATATGTCGCTCTCGCATAACGGACACAGCCAGCTTTCCGATTCAAACACCGGCGAGCGCGACAACAAATGGCTGCACAACGGTTTGAGCGAAATGGGCAAAAAGGCGGTCGCCGAAATGAACAAATGGGGAATTATGATCGATCTGTCGCACCCGTCGAAACAGGCGAATATTCAGACGCTTCAATTGACCAAAGCTCCGGTCATCGCGTCGCATTCGTCGGCGCGTGCGCTCTGCGATCACAGCCGGAATCTCGATGACGAAGAACTGGAATTAATCAAGAAAAACGGCGGAGTCGTCCAGACGGTTGCTTTTCGCGGTTATGTCAACAAGGAAAAAAACGATCTTCGCAACAAATTGGCGACCGAGATTCTAAAGGAATTTGCCGAAAAGGAAAATTTCAAAATCATCGAAAAACGCGAAGACGTGATGAAACTCCCCGAAGCCGAACGCACCGCGTATATCGCCGGAGTTTCTGCTCTGCGTACGAAAATTCGACCGATCATAACGGAGCGTCTGAAAGACAAAGCACCCGATGTCAATGTCAAGGATTTTGTTGACCATATCGATTATATGGTGAAAAAGATCGGCATCGATCACGTCGGCATCAGTTCGGACTTTGACGGCGGCGGCGGCGTTGAAGGCTGGGACGACGCTTCGGAAACTTTTAACGTGACGCTCGAACTCGTCCGGCGCGGTTATACGAAAAAGGAAATCGAAAAACTCTGGAGCGGCAATCTTTTAAGAGTTTTGGACGAAGTTCAAAAAGTCGCTAAACAATTGCAGGCGAAGGGATAAAAAGCAAACACGGAAATGCACTGTAAACGAAGCCTGTTACGTATAAAATAATTACACTAATTTTAACCACTTATTCGGTGAAAGGAAGTTAAATATTATGAGTGAAGATAATTTACAAGCGATAAGCGATCTTGAACTGGAATTTATGCAGGAAGTGAGAGGCTACGGCTCTTTGTCGCCCCATCTTTTCCGCGCCGGAGCCGCATCTGACAGTTCAACCGAAGATTCCGGCTACATCGGGTATGATATTCGCCCGGAAGATATAGAAGCCTTGTATTTTGAAGGAATAGGAATTCCGCGCTGGGAAAGCATTTCGGCTTCGACGATCGCCCGGCACACGGAAATTTACGAGGAATCAATGCAGAAGATTATGACGGATTATCCGCTGATTAATCGGGTAACCGATACCGATGTCAAAGTTGAATATAAGCCTGACGAAATATCGAAACTCAGCGCGGAGTGCGAGCGGGTTTTAAAAACTACGACTAACCCGAAAGCGGTCAGGGCATTGCAGAAATTTCTTCTTACCTGCACAAAAGCTTCCGAGCATCAAACGGGATTACTGCTGATTCCGTCCTAGATATTCTTAAAACGATTCAGCGAATATTTTCCGGTATTTAAAACAGCCGATTTTGCCCGGTTTTTACTTCCAGCAAAACTTTTTCCAGATCATTCGGCGTTTGCGTCTGCATCCGGCGAATGACATCTTCTTTTTCCTCGCGCGAAAAATGCGCCCAGATTTCCGAGAAATGGCGGTCTTGTTTGATGTGATAGATTGTTTCGTTGGCTGTCATCGGAAAAATTTTTCTGACATAAAGTGTTTTTGCTATGGCATTGTAAATTTTACGTTTTGAATTGGCAATTTGAAACTACGGAAATAATAAAAACGGGCGGCGGCATTTATTCGGGTTTAAATAAAAAAACTTGATTTTCCGTACAAAAATCTTCAAAATACCATAAATTCAAATCGGAGAAGTTTCACAATGAAAATATTTCTTTTAGTTTTATCCGCAATTCTCATTTTCTCGACTTTTATTTTTGCACAATCAGAACCCGCGCAAACAGAGCAAGAAACTTATTCCGAATCGGTTTCCGCCAAACCCGTGCGCGAGATCGAGCCTTACAGGTTTAAGAAAAACAAAAAGAAAAAAGATTCTAAACAAAAAAGCAAAAAAGTAGCCGAAGAAATCGCAGTTCCGACTGATGAAATGATCGTCTTTCCGGTTTCGGTTTACGACCGAAACGGCGATTTTATTGAAGGTTTAAAAGAATCCGATTTTATAATTTACGAAAACGGCAGCGAGCAGAAATTAGAATATTTCAATAATGAAAAAGAACCTGCGACGATTGTTTTTGTCATTGATACGAGTGCTTCGACTAATCCTATAATCAAAAAATTACAGAGTTTGTTAGACGTTTTTATAAATCAATTGAATTCTCAGCACAAGATCGTAATAACCGAACTCGGCGAAAAATTTGATGTCTTGAATGACCCGACCAGCGACCGAAAGGAACTGAGTAAAGGATTTAAAAAGTTAAGATATAACAGAGGAACTTCGATTTATGACGGTATTTCGGAATTAAATGAAAAAGCACTAAAAAGAATAAGCGGTCAAAAGGTAGTGGTTTTCTTAACGGATGGAGTTGATACAACATCTCAAACAATTGAGTATTTAGATTCTCTTCGCATTGCCGAAGAAACAAATACGGCATTTTTCCCGATATATTATAATTCTTATATTCCGGCAGATGATTTAATAAACAGTCGTTCGATAGCAGGCGGCAATGTTGTTGGACACCCTTCAAGTGTTCGTATGAACCTGCCAAATCCAAATACCTGGGAAATAAATCAAAAAGACCGTGATCTTGGTAAACAGTATTTGGAAGAATTAGCGGCGTTTACGGGCGGCAAGGTCATTAAATCCGAAGATGGCAAAAAAGGTCTGGAAAATGCCTTTATTCGCACCGCTGAGGAAATCCGCAATTTGTATTTTGTCGGCTATCGTCCGCAAAAAACCGAAACGGGAGAAAGAGAAATTAAAGTGAGAATAAATCGCCCGAATTTGACGATTTTCGC
>CAYUGW010000523.1:0-3544 GCA_964444245.1 uncultured Blastocatellaceae bacterium
ATTCGTTTCAATCGGCGAACTCGCTCCGGCAGTTCGGAAAATTATGCGTGAATCTTTTTCGCCTTTGTCGGCGATTGTTTGCCAGAGGTCGGTTATCGTTTCGGCATTCATCCAATCCTGCGCGTCGAGAAAAATAAAACGGTTAAAAGTATTTTCCGGCTGATTTTTGATTTCGTCCGTGATCGAACCGATTTTTGTGCAAATGTTTCCGGCATTTGATTTTAATTGTTCGTAATTTTCCGCCTTTAAATATTCGGGAATTGCCTGCCGATTTTCGGTGTCGTATTTTCGCGCAAACGCCTGCCACGCGAAATAATTTTCGTAAATCGGATAATCAACCGCGAGTTTTTTTGCCCGCGAACGGTAAACGTCGATAATATTGCCGCCTTCGCCCAAATCTTTTTTCAGTTCGTCGTATTGCTGCGGCGGAATGCCGAGACCGAACATCGTCACGGGAAGTTTGCCGACCGTTTTGATAAAAAACGTGTCGAAAAAAGGATCAATGTATTTATCGTAAAGTTTTACTTGTTCTTCCGGCGTTTTCGCTTTTAAGACTTCTTCGGGTTTTAAACCGAGAATGTGCGAGAATTTATGGAAAAACCGCAAAAAATAACCGTTACGCGAATGCTCGTAAAGTCCGCCTTTCTTAAAGAAATTGATGCGCTTGCCGTGCGTCAGTTTGCTCAAACCCGAATTCGATTCCCAGAACCGGCGCGTGTCGACATCAAGATTAAGCGAGATGAATTTTTCATAATTTGAAATGTTTTCAACGCTTTTGCCGAAACCGAAAAACGCGAAAAAATCTTCGTATTCGGGCAAAAATTTGAGTGCGGCGATCTTTAGATTCAACAAATAAATATGATGGCGATTTAAATCAACCGCTGTGACCGAATGCGGATTTTCGAGCAGATAATTCAGCGCATTACAGCCGCCGGAAGAGATCGTAATGACGTTTGAATGCGCGTCCAATTTCAATGCCTGCAGATCAACCCGCGGGTCTTCCCAAATCTGGTTGTAAACGAACGCATCAAACCAAACGGCGAAAAGTTTCTGCAAAACGCTCTGTTTTTTCGAGACTTCTTTTTGCTTAACGGCATCAAGGACGAGTTTTTGTTCTGCGCTCATATTTGATATAAATTTATCATTAGGAGCGATAATTTATGAAATGGATAGGTCGAATAGTTGCGGTTCTCTGTATTTGGCTGGCGATAGATATGTTTGACAGCCGGAATTTTATTCAATCGGCAATCTCCGTCATTCTTTTTCTCGCCGGAGTTTCGACTTTGACGAGCGAATTCGAGACGGATTTCTGGCAGAAAGTTACAAAAGTTTGCAGCCGGACTGCGCTCGTCATCACGATAATTCTGCTTATTAAAATTTTTATTCTCGACCGGATTTTATTCGTTGGTTAAAACCAAGACCGGATCAATGTCCGAAGCGCGCCACGCCGGATAGAGTGCGCCGAACAAACTTCCGCCGACGGCAATAATAATCGCTGTGATGATCCAATTGCGGCTGAACTCGAATTGCAGACCGAATTGATTTTCGATCACGTAAGCGGCGAGAAACGAAACCGTAAAACCCAAAATAATTCCCAAAACTCCGATCAGAAACGCTTCGCCTTCGATGACTTTGATAATGAAGGATTTAGACGCGCCGAGCGATTTCAATATTCCGATTTCCTTGCGTCTTTCCGTAATCGTCGTGTACATCGAAAGCAGTACGAAAATCGTCGAAACAAACGCGCCGAGTCCGACCAGAACGCGCAAAAATGTCGCTAAACCCGGAATTCTGTCCTGTGCGTCAATGACCAAATCCTGCGACAGATTGATTGTATTGCCGGGAAGTTCCTGCTCGATTCGCGCCGCGACCTGTTCGACCTGTGCGCCGTCTTTGATTTTTACAAGAATAAATGTGCAGCGGTTTGCTGCTTGCAGCACGTCCTGCATCGCGCCGAGCGACATTTTTATTCGTGCGCCGGAAGGCGGCGAAAATACGCCCGTGATCTTATATTTATTGTTCAAAAGCTCGATCTCGTCGCCGAGTTTATAATCGTTTTCGGTCAGATGACGCTCGTCAACAATAATTTCGTCATTGGCATTCGGCGCACGTCCCTGAAGAATTTCCATATCGTTCATCGCGGCAAACGGCTCCCAATCAACGCCGTCGAGCTGCTGAATTCCCCAGCGTTCATCGGTATTCGCCGAAATATAACGAATGACCGGAACGGTTGATTCGATACCTTCGATTTCGAGTAATCTCTTTGCGTAAGTCGTGCTGACGGAAGCGTTTGAACTCGTTATTTCCATCGCGCCGGGACGCGTGAAAACGATTTCCGCCTTCCAATTCGCCGCCCGTTTCGACATATCGTTGCTCATCCCCTCAGCCAAACCGGTAAAAAGAATGACCAAAACAACGCCCAGAGCGACACCGATCACGCTGATCAGAGTGCGAAAGGGGCGGACTCTTAAATTTGCTAAAACTAATTCGAGCATTGAAACTTCTTCAAAAGGCGAAATTATAACCGATGAAAAAACAAAAAGCACGGCGGGAAAATTGATTTACCGCCGTGCTGTTGGTTGGTATGTTATGAAAGATTGAAAGTTTAGAAAACCAATCTTCCGCCGATGATGATTCGACGATTTCCGCCGTTTGTTGCGCCTTCGTTAAGGAAGTTTGCTCCCGAGTTAATCGCCGCGTTCGGAATACCGTAATTACGGTGATTTGGGGCATTGAACATATCCACACGAATTTGAGCGCGAACTCTTTCGGTAATCATTGTGTTTTTGATTATTCCGAAGTCAACAAGCGCAATGCCGTCTGCCCGCAAAATATTTCTTCCGGCAGTTCCGACTCTTTGTGCCGCCGTAACCGGACTAAAGAAATTCGGACAAGCATTGCCCGGTATCGGTGTTCCGCACTGCGCTTTGATTTCCCGAACCGACATACCTGATAAATTCGCATTGGTAATCAGATTCGGACGGATAGCATTGCCGACCAAACCCGAAATTCCGTTTAATGCCCCTCCCGGGTCTGCCCCGTTCAAAACGGTAAAGGGCGCACCGCTCTGGAATGTAAAGAATGAATTAAGCTGCCATCCGCCGAGAACTTTTCCGGCAAAACCCTGCTGACCCCGGAAGAACGGAAGCTGATAAACAAAATTGCCCGTAAAGCGATGCGGGCGGTCATAGCTGGATCGTCCGCGATCTGCCGCACGATTAAAGGAATCTTGCGAAACCGCAACTTCACCGCTTGACGGATTGAAGATTTCCGATGCCGTATCAATAAATGAACTCCAAGTGTAATGGATACCGGCACTGACATTGTTGCTCAAACGCTTGTCAAGGCTGATCTGCATCGAATGATAACTTGAACTTGCCGCATTAGCACGAAGCCGGATTACCCCGCGCGTCGGATCAACACGTGGACATAATGCCGGACCCGGACAGATTGTTCGCGGATTGCCGTCAATGGTTTGGAAAAGTCCTGTTCCTCTTGTTCCGACATAGCCGACCTTAAATACCGTATCTTTGGTTAATCCGCG
>CAYUGW010000524.1:0-3536 GCA_964444245.1 uncultured Blastocatellaceae bacterium
ACCGGCAAATTTTCGCACGCGCCGCAAGTTTGGGAGTTTTTTATAAAAGACGGAAAACTTTTTCTCAAACAAGGCGACAAAGAATTTGAATTAAAAAAAACGGGTAAAGACACATTCGGTTTCGAGCAAGGCGGATTTCTTTTCGTCCGAGACGAAAAAGGCGAATTCGAACATATTTTTATGGGTTTATATGCGGCAAAAAAAGTTTTGAATTAATTTTTTTTAAGGAGTTATATTTTATGAAAAAAGTATTTTTATTGATGTTGGTTTTGGTTTTTAGTCTTGCGATCAAAGCGCAAACGGACGATGAAAAGGCGGTTAAACAAGCGGCGTTGGATTATATCGAGGCGGTTTATAACGTCAATCCGGCGCAAGCCGAACGCAGCGTTCATCCCGAAATGGTCAAGCGCGGATTTTTTATCAAACGCGGCGAGAGCGTCTATTCACCGCATTCAATGACTTTTTCCGAACTTATCGAAATTACGAAAACATATAACAAAAACGGAAATGTTCCGAAGGACGCACCGAAGGAAGTCGTCGTTTTCGACGTTTCCGATCAGACGGCAAGCGTAAAAATTACGGCTGTTTGGGGCATTGATTATATGCATTTAGCCAAATACGAAGGCAAGTGGAAAATTATCAATATTCTCTGGCAATCGCCGCCGAAAAAGAAATGATAAGGCAAAAGTAAAAAGGTAAAAGGCAAAAGGTAAAATACGCTTCTAAGTTTAGTGTGGGTAGTCATTATGAAGAAAGTACTTTTCGGTTTAATAATATTTGTGTGTTTTTCAATAGCAATTTCGGCGCAAACGGTCGCATTTACAAATGTCAATGTGATTCCGATGGACAAAGAGCGCGTTTTAATGAATCAAACCGTGCTTATTTCCAACGGCGTTATTATGGCAATCGGCAAAAACGTCAAAGTGCCGAAAGACGCGCAAGTTATTGACGGAAAAGGTAAATATCTGATTCCGGGTTTGATGGATATGCACACGCATCTCTTGTCGGACGGCAACGAATATCCGAAATCAATTGCCGAAGACGAATTAAAAGTGATGATCGCTAACGGCGTAACGACGATTCGCCTGATGATCGGAACGCCGGAGCAATTGGTTTTAAGATCGAAATCGGCAAAAGGCGAGATCATCGCACCGACGATTTATGCGGCAAGTCCGCATCTGACGGGCAAGAAACAGGGCAATGATTTTGTCGTGAAAACCGAAGAAGAAGCGCGTGAAGCGGTGCGCCGATCAAAGCAAACGGGTTACGATTTTATCAAAATCACGACTTTTATTGACGCAAAAGTTTATGAAGCGGCGGTAACGGAAGCGGCAAAGCAAAACATTCGCGTTGTCGGACACGCCGACAGCCGTTTTGTCGGAGTCGAACGCGCACTTAAAGCAAAACAGCAAATCGAGCATCTCGACGGTTATATGGAAATGCTTTTGAAAACGGATTCACCAATAAAAGGTTCGATTTCCGATATTTATATTTATCAGCCGAAAAACTGGGAAAGCCTCGATTTCATTGATGAAAGCAAGATTTCCGAGCTGGCGCGAGCGACGGTTGCGGCGAATCCGTTCGTCAATCCGACGCAGCATTTTATGAAAAATACGTTCGGACTTCCTCGAAGCGAAGAATCAATTCGCGCCCAACCGGATTTTCGTTTTTATCCGAAATCGGTGCAGAATTGGTGGCTGAATTATCTGAAAAAAACGCCGATCAATCAGGTTTCACTCGAAAAACGCGCCCGTTGGATCGAGATCAGAAACAAAATGATCAAAGCGATCTATGATGCGGGCGGGCGCATTATGACCGGTTCGGATTCGCCCGAATTTCTGTTTCTTTACGGTTTTTCGATGCACCGCGAACTGCAAGCTTTGAGCGATGCGGGGCTTTCAAATTATGCCGCGCTCGAAGCGGCGACGAAAAATCCCTCGATGTTCTTTGGAACTTTAGAAAAGGTCGGCACGATTGAAAAAGGAAAACGCGCCGATTTAATCCTTTTGGACGCAAATCCGCTCGAAAATATTTCCGCCACCGAAAAACGCGCGGGCGTAATGTTAAAAGGTAAATTTTACGCGCAAACGGAATTAAACAAATGGCTCGACGAGATCGCGCCGCGCATCGCCGCTTCGCATATCGAAAAGGTGAGCGAAGCGCAAGCCGCAGGCGCGGTCGCCGACAAACTTTTTGAAGCGATGCGCGTCAAAAACGCTTCGTCAATTCAAAGTTTGTTTTTAGAAAACGGTCAATTGACCGCGCTCGACAAACCGCGCTCGGGTGAAGGTTTTTCGACGACCCGCAATTTTTCCGGCGCGGCTTTTGCAAAAATGATCTCGGAAGCAAAAGGCGATGAATTTCTGGAAAAAATGCCGGAAAAAGAAGTGCGTATCTACGGCAATTCGGCGATTGTCAACGGGCGTTATACATTCCACATCGGCGATAAATTTTCGCATTGCGGGATGAACGCCTTTCATCTTTTAAAAACCGAAAACGGTTGGCGCATTGCCAATGCTTCTTCGACGCTGGAATCAAACTCTTGCGAAACGCCGCGCGATTTCTCGTCGGAAAACGCGGACGCGCTCGCCCTGGTCGAAAAACTTTTCGAACTGATGGCGGCGCATAAACCTGCGGAAATTATCAATCTGCACACGCCCGAATCGCAATTGACCGCGCTCGTCAAAACCAAAGACGGTAAAAGCCGTGTCGAGAATTTAACGCGCGAAGCATTTTCCAAATTCTTTGAAAAGAAAACCGCCGAAATCGCCGAAAAAATGTATGAACCGAAGGTTACGGTTTCCGGCGATCTGGCGACGGTTGACGGGCGTTATATTTTTACGGTCAACGGAAAACTCGCGCATTGCGGAATGAATTCATTTCATCTGATCCGCACAAACGAAGGATGGAAATTAGGAAATTCGATTTCGACGATTGAACCGCAGGGCTGCACCGAAAAAGAAAAGGCGATGGTAAAATAAGTGTAAAGGGCTTTCTCATAAAAATAAATTGCCTCCAACTTATGTTCTTTGAAAAATAAATACCGTATAAAATCAGCCTTCGTAGATGGCGACAGCGTGTAGCCCGTTAGCGTCAGCTACGGGAATTTAATGTGAAAATTGATTGTTAGCTCTCGTAGAGAGCGGCAGACATCTCTCAAATTGAATAATTCTGCCGCCCGCAAAACGGGCTTTGCGAGTCGGTGTTGGATTTCCACGCGCCCCTGGCACGTGGCTACACGCTGTCGCTCGCATCCGCGAGCTAAAACCGATTTTTTTACGGTGTTTATTTATCAAAGAACATTACTTGGAGGTGAGATAAATCAGAGGCGTAGGCTTTAGCCGAATTTCTGATAAAAACATATCCGCTTTGCTTTAGCTCAATTTATGCTAAAGCAAAAATGATGATTGATTAATTTTTCTATTCGGCTAAAGCCGTGCTTTAGATTTCAAGCTATCATCCAACTAATGGTCTTTGATTAAATAATCCGACAAAACGTAGAACGCGCCTGTTAGCCTGTTCAAACAGACTAACAG
>CAYUGW010000525.1:0-3532 GCA_964444245.1 uncultured Blastocatellaceae bacterium
CGTGTCCAAAACATTGCCGCTCCACAAAACATTGTCCGCCAGAATAATTCCGCCGACGCGCATTTTCGGAAAAATCAGATCGTAATAATTTTTATAATTCGGCTTATCGGCATCGATAAAAACGAGATCGAAGGTTTCGTCCAATGCCGGAATAATTTCCAGAGCATCGCCCAAACGTCCGTCAATTTTGTCGTTTAAATCCGATTTCGCCCAGAAATCCTTGGCAATCGCGTGAGTTTCCGGCTGTATGTCGAGCGTGATAATTTTGCCTTCGTCGCTCAAGCCTTCCGCCAGACAGAGCGCGGAATATCCCATATAAGTTCCGATTTCCAGAATGCGTTTCGGTTGCAGCATTTTGCTGAACATCGCCAGCAGACGACCTTGATAAAAGCCCGAAAGCATTGATTTATCAGGGCGCGACCTATAAGTTTGCTGCAAAAGTTCGGTCAGCAGTTCGCTCTCCGGCGAAGTGTGTCTTTCCGCGTAATCTTGAATTTTTTCGTCAATCATTTTCATTTTTAATTTTTTCCGAAAAGCCACTCTATTGTTTTTGATAAACTCATTTTATTGTTTGGGAACGGAAGCAAAATGTGTCCTGCTGCAGAAATATTTTCCCCTTCAAATAAAACCTCAGCAACGGCATTTCCCCAAGTATAAACAGTAATTCTTTCTTCGCCGAAATCAATTTCAAATTCACCCTTTTCGTCGGATTTTACAACTATTTCCAACTTCATTTCAGAATCCATTTCAAATTCTTCCGCCCATGGTTCAAGGCAAAGTGTTTTACTATTTTCTGATGAATTCGTAATAGTGATTTTTGAATGATATTTCATTGGTACTCCGCAAAACAGATGCTAAGCTTTTTCATTTTATGAGTTACCGTCCACTTTCGATTCCAGACGCAAACTTATCAGCGCGTTTTCATCGTCCGTAATTTCCAAAATTTTGGCGGCGTTCAATCAAATATTTACAACAATTTTGCCGAAATGTGCGCCCGATTCCATATATTCGAGCGCGTCTTTTACTTCGCTGAATTCAAAGGTTTTATCAATTACGGGTTTTAAATGGGTGTGATTGCAAAACATCAAATTCATCGCTTCGAACATCTGCCGCGAACCGACGAGAATTCCCTGCATTCTGACGAGCTTCATCAAAATATGAACCGGATTTATCTCGCCGTTTCCGGACAAAACGCCGATCACGGCAATATGCCCGCCGAGTTTTACGGCATTCAGAGATTTTGCCATCGTTCCCGCGCCGCCGACTTCGACAATGTGTTCAACACCTTGTTTTTCGGTCAATTCAAGAACGGCTTTGTCCCAATCTTCGCGCGATTTGTAATTTATCAGGTCGGTCGCGCCTAAATTTTTGGCTTTTTCGAGTTTTTCGTCGCTTGAAGACGTGATTATTATTCTTGTGCCTAAAACGCTCGCCATTTGTAGAGCAAAAATCGAAACTCCGCCCGTGCCTTGCAGCAGGATCGAATCGTCGGATTTCATTCTTCCCGATTCAAACAGAGCGTTGTAAGCCGTAACCGCCGCACACGGCAGAGTTGCCGCTTCTTCCATTGAAAAATGATCGGGAATGCAGACCAAACTTTCCTGATTAAAACTGCCGAATTCGCGCAAAACGCCGTCAATATCGCCGCCGAGCGCGGAACGCCTTTTTTCAAAATTGATCGCGCCGTCAATCCAGCCCTGCATAAAAATCGGCATTACGCGGTCGCCGATTTTGAATTTCGTGACATTTTCGCCGATTTCCACGACTTCGCCCGCGCCGTCCGAAAAAGGCACGAGCGGCGTTTTGAGTTTCGGATTATACCAGCCTTTGACCATCATTAAATCGCGGTAATTTAATGAAAAAGCGTGGAATTTTACCAAAACTTCGTCCGGTTTCGGTTTCGGCTCGTCGCGTTCGGTCAAAGTCAGATTTTCAATGCCGAATTCATTGATCTCATATATTTTCATAGTTATTAAAAAATCAAATTAAATTAACCGCAGATAAATGCATCATTTTCACAGATATTTTTAGAATAAATAGACAGGATTATTTAATCAAAATCAATATCCGTTTTTATCTGCATTTACCTGCGGTCAAACTTTTTATTACTTTTTCGGACTCTTCAAATTAAAGCGAATAACGACATCATCGCGAATCAGATCGTCGGTTTTTCCGGCATAAACGATGCCGAAATCTTTGCGGTTGATCGAAAATTCCGCATTAACCGCCACATCCGCATCGCTGACCGTGATTTTTGCCGGAAATGTAATTGATTTTTTCTGCCCGTGCAGATCGAAATCGCCCGTAACCGTATAATTATCCGCGCCTTTTGACCCGTCCGGCGCGATTTTTGTCGAAGAAAATGTCGCTTTCGGATATTTTTCGACATCGAAGAAATCCGCCGTTTTCAGATGAGCGGTCAAACCGTCCGCGTCCGTAAAAACTGATTTTAAATCAATCTCGAGCGCAACTTTGCTTTCTTCGGGTTTATTATTGACGAGATCGATATTTCCCGAAAACTCTTTAAAACCGCCGTCGTGTTTGCCCGTAACTTTCGAACCGGTAAATTCGATCTTTGAATTTTCGGGTGTCAGCGGCATTTTTGTTCCTTGCTGCACGGGTGCGTTTGCCGCCGTATTTGTATTGCTTGTCGCCGAATTATCGCTCGTCGAATTCGTCGTCGTCGCCTTTATCTTATTTGCCGCCGGATCTTCGCAAGCCGTTAAAAACAAGCTGAACAAACTCAGGCTCAAGACCAATATAATTAGTTTTTTCATTTCTTTTCCCAACCCTTTAATTTTTATTTTGCTGCTGCTTTTTTATTTTGAAAACTTCCCCATTTGCTCAATAATTCTTCAAATTCCTTTTGAATCGACTGCTCTTTGTCCGCAATATACCAACGCTGCATATTTTCCATCAGCAGAGTTTTTTCCATTCCGGTTTCGCGCAATTTGAGAAAATGATCCATCGCAATTTGAGGTCGTGGTCCCCAGGTGCCGATTTCTTCGAGCGTTTCCCCGTCGAGAGCGATCAATTTCGGAATCGAACGCGCATTACGCGTTAAATATTTGTCCATCAATTCCAAATTCTCGTCGCGCAGTACGTAGCGCGTTTCGATATTTGAATTTGAATGCGCGATTTTTTCAATAACCGGAATATTCTGCGCCGCATCGCCGCACCAGCCTTCCGTAATAATCAGCCAGATCATTTTTCGTTCTACTTTTTCGACAACTTTTTTCAAAGATTTATTTAATTCTAAAGTATTCCCGAGCCGTTTCATTCGCTGGCGATTAATTTTTCCGTAATTAAACATCGCTTCCGATTGATTCGTTCCGGTCGTTTTGCCTTCCGCCAAAAGATCATCAATCAGCTTGATATATTCGGCATATTCCATTGATTTTTCAATATATTCTTTCATAAATCACCAATTTTTTCACTTAATCTTTTTTCCGGATAAGGTTGTCCAGGCTCCACGCGCCGCCGCCCGCAAAAAACAGGTAGAAAAACACAAAACAATAAAGCACGGCAAGCT
>CAYUGW010000526.1:0-3518 GCA_964444245.1 uncultured Blastocatellaceae bacterium
TTTCGACGGCTTTTGTCGCCTGAATTGACATAAAAGCCTGCGCGATTCGCCCGTCTAATTTTTCATTCCAGGAAGTGTGCGAACCGAGACCGACGACGACCGTTTTAGCGACGACTTCAAAAATTCCGCCCAGCGTGTCGCCTTCCGCTTTTGCCTTGTCAATCAATGCGATCATTTGATTTTGCACTTCTTTATCAGCACAATTTAAAGGCGAATTTTCATCAATCGCGCAGATTTCTTCCCAGGTTTTTTCCAGCGGTTTTTCGGGAATTTCGCCGAGTTTGATGACGTGGCTTTTTATCTCAACGCCGAAATTTTCAAGAAGCTGTCCGGCAAATGCGCCGCACGCGACACGAGCGGCGGTTTCTCTTGCCGAAGCGCGTTCGAGAATGTCGCGCAGATCGCGTGAGCCGAATTTTTGTCCGCCTGCAAGATCGGCGTGTCCGGGGCGCGGGCGCGTAACAATCCGCGTTCGATTCGGATTTACCTCCGTTTTTTCGCTCGCCATAATGTCTTCCCAATGAACGAAATCTTTGTTTTCAATAATTAATGAAACGGGCGAACCGAGCGTTCTGCCGTGCCTCACGCCGGAGAGAATCTCGATTTTATCGCTCTCGATCTTCATTCGTCCGCCGCGCCCGTAGCCTTGCTGCCTGCGCCAAAGCTGATGATTTATTTTTTCGATATCAATTTCCAAACCGGCGGGCAAGCCTTCAATTATTGCAATTAAGGCTTTTCCGTGCGATTCTCCGGCGGTTGTAAATTTGAAATTCATTTTTATTCGATTAATTTTGTTTTAAGTTTTTTGCGAAATACGATCAATCCGATGCTTGCCAAAATCAAAATTCCGCCGAAAAATGTCTGCGGCAGAAGTTTTTCGCCTAAGAAAATTCCGCCGAGAATGACGGCGATTAAAGGCGTAACGAGCGAAATCATCATCGCTTTGGTTGATTCGATTTTACTTAAAAGCCAGTAATAAAGCCAGAATGCCGCGATTGTTCCGAAAATCGTCAGATATAAAACGCAAATAATCGCTTGCCGTGTCCAATTTAAATTCAATGGATTTCCTTCGACCGTCAAGGCATAGATTATAATCGGCAAAATTCCGCACAGCATCTGCCCGAAAACGAGTGTTACGGGATGCATCCCGCCGCCGTGAGCTTTGATCAAAATCGAAGCGTGCGCGGCGGCATACGCGCCGATGACAATCGCAACGCAGCCTGTAAATGCCCAAAAATCATTGATTTGCAGTTGTTCAAGGAAAATAATCGCCACGCCGACAATGCCCAGAAAAACGGCGAAGATTTTTAGTCCCGTGATGCGCTCTGAAGGGAGATGAATCCAGGCTAAAGCGAGTCCGAAAACCGTGATCATCGCTTGCAATACCGCCGCCAGTCCCGATGAAATATATTGTTCGCTCCAGAAAACAAGGCTGTAATTTATGGAAAACTGGAGCACGCCGGTTAAAGCCAGCAATTTCCAATCGCGCCCTGTTTGCGGCAGAGGAATTTTCCGCACGAAAATAATAATCGCCAAAATAAAAAGCGCGAGAATAAATCTCGACGCGGCAAACGTAATCGGCGGCAAATCTTCGAGTCCGATTTTGATGAAAATCCAGGTCGAACCCCAGATCAGACAAAGAATTAGCCAAATTATTATCTTCATTAAAATTTCACTGACCGAAATTATTAATGATAGATTTGTCGGAAAAATTTAACAAACTATTAAATATGAATTTATACGAATCCGACTTGATGAACAGGCAAAAATATTTCCGTAAATTATGAGAATTTGAGATTTTCTTTAATTTGAAATTTGAAATTTGAGATTTGAAATCTGACAATCTATTCCTTCTCGTAAAAACTCAGACAGGTTTCGCCTTGTTTAACGATTCGCCATCGCCGGATGTTACCGATCTCATCAGGCAATTTATTCTTAAAATGATGTTCGACGATTAAAAGTCCGCCGTCATTTAACAGATTCGTTTCGGAGTTGCCGATCTCATATAAAACGATCGCATATTCGTTGTTATACGGCGGATCATAGAAAATAATATCCCAGCCGGTTTCGTGTTCGCGGCTGACAAAATTTTCGGCTGAATTGCAGATTATTTCGGTTTGTTGTTCGGGAATGTCTAAAAGGTCGAGATTCTCTTCGATCAGAGCGCAGGCGCGGCGCGATTTATCAATAAATGTAGAAAAGAGCGCGCCGCGTGAAATCGCTTCAATTCCGATTGCACCGGTTCCGGCGCACAAATCCAGAAACCGCGTTTCTTCATCAATTCGCGGATTGAGAATATTAAACAGAGTTTCACGAAGGCGGTCGGATGTCGGTCGGGTTTTATTATCGTTTGGACTTTTTAAGCTTCGTCCGCGATATTCACCGGCAATAATACGCATATTTCGATTTGCGATTTGCGATTGCCGATTTGCGATTTTTTTTGTTTTCTCAATTTTGATTTGCAAACCTTGCAAAAGCTTTTACACTCCAATATTTGAATTCAAAAATCAAAACAATCGCAAATCGCAAATCGCATAATCGCAAATACATTTATCTTCGGTCGTAAAAACTGAGTGCAGTTTCGCCTTGAACGACAACTCGCCATCGCCGTATTACGCCGATTTTTTCCGGGAAAAACATTTCCGCCGGATGTTCTATAACCAAAACGCCGCGCTGTTTCAGAGCTACTCCGCGGCTGAAATAATCGAGAACTTCGTCATAATTGGAATCATACGGCGGATCGAAATACACAACATCCCATTGGCGGCGGCGTTTTGCCATTTTCTTTAAGAAAGGCACGACCTCCGTTTCGCAAATTTCGCCGTGTCCTTCTTTGATTCCCAGTTCCGCGAGATTCTTTTTAATAAAACTGCACATTTTCGCCGAACGCTCGACAAATGTCGCAATTAAAGCACCGCGCGAAATCGCTTCGATTCCGACCGTTCCGCTTCCGGCGCACAGGTCTAAGAATCTTCCGGCTTTGACGCGGCGGTAAAGAATTCTGAACATAACTTCACGAATTCGGCGGGCAGTCGGTCGGACTTTCGGAGATTCTGTACTTTTTAAATATTTCCCTCTGTGTTTTCCGTCTGTTACCTGCATATCAGATACTATTCGCGGTCTTGTGTCTTTTTCCCAGGGCTTAAAAGTTTTTCCTTTCGGCGGCGGAAATCGCTTTTTGGGCGGAAATCGACTGTCGGTTCTCGGACGAAAGTTTCTGTCTTTCGGTTGAAACCGTTCATCCTTTTTTTGAAATCTATCATTTCGAGGTTCGAATCTATTTTCCCTCGGTTGATATTTTCGTTCGCCAAAAGTCTTTTCACCCTCTTTTCGTTGATAGTCCTTTTTGTAATAGGGTTTGGAAGTGTCAGTTCCAGTTGGTCGTCGGTTGTTCATTTTTTAGTCCCTTTTTTAAATTTGTGGGCTGTTTTTTGTCTTTCTCTAAATTGGTCTTAAAACGTCATAATACAAATTACTTTTGTCTTCAGTAAATTTTGTGAACAAATGGGGTTAACTAT
>CAYUGW010000527.1:0-3509 GCA_964444245.1 uncultured Blastocatellaceae bacterium
AAAGCGATTTTTTGCGATTCATCAATCCCGAAATAAAAAAGCAGAAGCGGGATAAATGCTGAGATCGGCATATACCTCAGCGGAGCCATAATCGGTTCAAAGAAACGATTTACGGGTTCGAACGCGCCCATAAAAACGCCGAGCGGCAACGCCACCGCGGCGGCTAAAAGAAAAGCCAGAACGATTCTTCTGGTCGAAACCCAAACCGACATTGCCAGATCGTGTTGATAATAAAGCTGAAAAATCCCGCGTACAACTTCGGTCGGAGTCGGCAAAGTTTCCTGACCGATAAACCCGCCGTAAGTCAAAATACACCAAACCGTGATCAGCAAGATCGGCGCGATAAAGCTGATGGCGAGTGCCTGTGAACGCGGTAACGGTTGACGAAGTTCCATAAAGTCTGTCGAGTCTGTCGAGTCTGTCGAGTCTGTCGAGTCTGTCGAGTCTGTCGAGTCTGAATTTAATTCTTTGAAGACTTAATAGACTCGCTAGACTTAATAGACTCGACAGACTCGCTAGACTCGCTAGACTGGTTTATTCCGTAGCCAGAATTACCTTAATATCGGTGCGGCGATTCATTTGCCGTCCGGCTTCGGTGGTATTATCGGCGACCGGATTTGCCGCACCGCGTCCGATGGTTTGGAAGCGTTCGGGCTTGATGTTCGGGAAATTTTTCGTAATGTAATTTTTCACCGAAACCGCGCGTCTTTCCGAAAGCGGCGCATTGACCGATTGTCCGCCGGTGCTGTCGGTATTGCCTTCGACGCGCAAAACCGTGCTTCCGAAAGAGGTCATCAATTCGCCGAGTTTATCTAGCAAAAAGTAAGAACCGGGCATAATCTCGTCGCTTCCGGGCGTAAATTGAATTTGAATCTGCTGCTGCAAGATCGGAACGTCTTCTTTCGACGGTGCTTTAGCGACAATTTCTTTTTCTTCAACCTTTTGTCCGGGATATTTTGCCGCGAGATTGGCGACGAAACGCGAATCCGCCCAATCTTTTGCCGAAACGGTTTTATTGACCAGACCTTTTTTGCGCCAGATGACGAACGCCGTATCGAAAAGCGTTTCGTAATGCGCCTTTGCGCCCGTCAAACCGTAAAACTGCGCGTTGTCGGCATATGGCGTAAGTTTCAGACCGGAAAGCATTCCCGAAACGGTTTCCTCATCGAGTTTTAATTCGCGCCCGACAATATTATTTGAAGGATTCGGATTCGTCCGCATCATTTCGATGCCGTCAAACCAGCCGTTGACAAAATCGCGGATAGTTTCGGGATATTGATCGATGATTTCCTGCCGCGCGACGAGCGTATCGGCAATCACATTGGTTGCGGCGGCGGTTGAAACAAGAATTCGCGCTTCATCGCCGCGGGCTTCGACCGCACTCGACAGATCGGGTTCCCAGGTTACTGCCGCATCGACATTTTTCGAACGAAACGCGGCGGCGGCAAGCGAAGCATCATCCGTAAAGACGATGTTTTTTTCCACCGCATTGCGGTCTTCCGGCGTTAAACCCGATTGCGAAAGAAGATAAAGAAGCAGAAAATGCGATGGCGAAAACTGCGTCACGGCAACGCGTTTGCCTTTCAGATCTTCGATTGATTTGATTGACGAAAGCGAAACGATGCCGTCGCCGCCGCGCGACCAATCCTGCATAATGATTGATTTTGCCTGTTGATTCTGCTCGGCTAAGATCGAGGCTTCACGCGCCCAATTATCAACCGTATTCCACATAATATCAACATCGCCCTTGCGAAACGCCGCCAGTTTTGCCGATGGATCTTCGATCAAAATGAATTTTACGTCCAATCCGAAATTCCGTTTGTAAAAAGAATTTGCGCTCGGTTCGAGTCCCTGATTATAGACGATGCCGGGAGCGTGTCCCGCCCACGTATTGATCGCGACGACCAGCGGACGATTGATCTTGCCCGTGCCGATCGGCTGAACATTAACGCCCGTCGAACCGTCGTTATATTTCGGATCGCTGATCGGATTTTTGAGCGCGTTAAAATCTTCCGATTTAACATCTTCCCTTGCGACAGTGTCGCCCGTCGCCCAATTCTTGACCGAGCTTCCCATCCAATACCAGAGTGAAAATCCGATAACTCCAAGAATTACAACAGTAATAAATCCTTTTGCTAATGGTGTTAGTTTCATAATTTCTCCTGAGTCTGTCGAGTCTATTGAGTCTAGTGAGTCTGTCGGGTCTGTCGAGTCCAACGACTCTTGACTCAATAGACTCAATAGACTCAACAGACTCACTAGACTCGCTAGACTCTACAAAGTTTTTTGTTGGTTTTGCTGCTGCTGGGCGGCGCGTTTTGCTTTCATTTCTTCAAGCTGTTTTTTAGCTTGAACATCGCCGACCTGATTTTTCAGTTTACCGAGCCTTGCATCGAGCGAAGATTCGGAAAGCTCTTTGCCGAGATTGGCTTCGGCAATCGTCGTCTTGATATGCGAGCGCACATTATCGAGTGCGCGAACTTCTTCGTCAACCGAAAGACCGTCGAGCTGTTCCTGAATTTTAACACGGGCTTGCGCCGATTGAAATTTCGCCAGCATCGTATCGCGTTCGGCTTGCAGACGCTTGATTTCCGACTGGACACCCATCAGGGAAGTTTTCGCGGAATCGGCATCGGAACGCGCATTTTCGGCTTCGGCGGTCAGTTCGGCGTGTTCGGTCTGCAAAGCGTTTTTCTTTTGAATCAAAACCATTGCCAGATCGTCCTGACCCGTTTCCACCGCCGTATCCAATTCGGCTTCGGTTTGCTCCAATTCCGCCGTAATTTTCTTGAAACGCTCGTCAATATCATCGCGCCGGCGAATAATTCCGGCGGTCGCGGTTTTCAATTTCGAGTATTTTTCGATCATCGAATTGATCGCATTTTCATAAGCGATTTCGGGATGCTCTTTTTCAATATCGGCAATCCACAGCGACAAAAATCCCTTCCACAAATTTCCGATTCTCTTAAACAATGACATTTGTTTTTTCTCCTTTTTTTTTCAGTCTGTCGAGTCTATCGGGTTTAAGATTTATGACTCAATAGACTCGATAGACTAAATAGACTCGCTAGACTCAACAGACTCGCTAACTGTTTCCGTCGGTTCGTGCAGTTTCGGCGAATCTTTAACGACTTGCGCGACCGTTTCGCGACCGAAAAATTCTAAAATTTTCTGCGTTTCCAATTTTTTCGTGTTGCAGGCGGCAATAACCGCGTTTTGTTCGGCAACTCTTTCTTCCATCACTTTACGAAGATTTTTAATTTCCTGTTCATATTGCCGGATGCGTTCGGTTGATTCCTTTAAAAGCTTTTCGGTATCGGTTTTTCCGCTTCGGATATAAAATTCCAGAGCTTCGATCTCCGCCACGCCCGCTTCGATAATTTTCTCGATCGGCACGCCGAAGGCTTTCAAAGACGCTTCGACGATTTGTTTTTTCGTCGCAAAATCGGTCGTCTCCGGCAAAGACGCGAGCAGAGATTTTGCCTTTTGGACGCGTTCGCGCTCTTCCG
>CAYUGW010000528.1:0-3490 GCA_964444245.1 uncultured Blastocatellaceae bacterium
AGTTAAATGAAGTTAAACTTTTTAATTCCAAACAATCGCAAATATAATAAATCATTTATGCGTAGTTTTTTAATTTTATCAGCAATTTTAACAGTTTTAAGTTTTAATATCGCCGCACAATCGGGGCGCGTCGGTCTTAATTCGCAATTGCCCGTCAGCGACGAGATCGCGGCGAAAAACGAACTGACCGTCAAGGAACTTTTTGAAGAAGCGAATACTTTTGCCAAAAATAAATTTGCCGAATTCGAGGAGAAAAAAATTCCCTTTAGCGACAAGCTTCATAAACAAACCCTTCAGGAACAAAAACAGCTGGCGGTAAAATATGCAACGCTTGCCGCAAGCCGCGAAAATCTGGCGGCAGAAGATTTTTATTATCTCGGAATGCTTTACTGGCTGACGGAAAACAGCGAACCGGCAAGCGAAGCGTTTACAAAATTTCTCGCGTCGGAAAACCTTTCGGCGGAAAAAGCGCAAACGGCGCGTTCGATTGTCGTGGTCGTTTCGGCGCGAACTAAAAATTTCGCCGAAGCCGAAAAGTTTTTGAAACAATATCTGAAAAACGAACCCGTTAAACCGAACGAACGCCTCAAAATGGAAACCGAACTGGCGCTGGGCTTTAAGGCGGAAAAGCAATTGACACGCGCCGCTCCGCACGCCGCCGAAGCATACCGCGCCACGAAAGCGATTTATAAAGATTTTGCTTCGCGGGTTGACGGAATTAACCGGCTTTTGACCGCCGGAGTTTTACTTTTTGAAATTTACAAAGACAGCGGCAAGCAAAATGAAGCTGAAAATGCTCTTACGGAATTGCGGAGCGAAGCCGTAAGCATTCAAGCAACCAGCCTTTATTACTACGCGGCAAATGAACTAATCAAATATCAGATCGCGACGGGGCGCAAACTGCTTGCCTTGCAAACCTTTGATAATTTGCTCCGCCAATCACAGAAGGAATTCAAAACAAAATCGCTTCAGGAAGATATTTTCCGCCGTTTGAAAAGACGTGATTTTCATTATAAAATACTCGGCGAATCCGCGCCCGAACTCGTCAATATCGGAACTCCGCCGCAAACTCAGACAGAAATTCTGACAAATCTGCGCGGCAAGGTCGTTCTGCTTGATTTTTGGGCAACGTGGTGCGGACCGTGCATCGATGCTTTTCCGTCGTTGATCGAATGGCACGAAACATTCAAAAAAGACGGTTTGGAAATTTTGGGCATAACAAGATTTTACGGAAAAGACGGAGATTTGCCGATTGATACAGTTACCGAACTGGACAATTTAATGAAATTTAAAGAGGAATTTGAACTGCCATATGATTTTGTAGTTGCAAATAACGACCAAAATCATCGAATATATGGTGCGAGGGCAATTCCGACCGCAGTTTTGATTGATCGCAAAGGTATTATCAGGTATATCGAAACCGGCACGAGTGCGAGCCGCGAAGAAGAAATACGCGAAGAAATTGTCAAACTTTTAGCAGAAAAATAGATTTTGGAAGCAAGATTTGAAAGAGCTTAATGAAAAACCGCCTTTCAAATCCCGAACATTAAACTCTGAAAATGGCGCAAAAGCCGACTAAATCAAAAAATAAAACGCAAAATTTTTACGACCGAATCGCCGATGTTCACGATTTGATGATGAAAATTAACGGTTATCGGGATTCGGTGGCTAAATTTCTGCGTTCGCTCGACCTGCGGATTGATTCCGATTCGCTCGTTTTAGATGCCGGAAGCGGCACGGGGCTTGTCACAAAAGCTGTTTATAAAGCCGGATTTTATCCGAAGAGAACCTTTGCCCTCGATCTTTCGATAAATTCGCTGAAGGTTTCACGCGAACAATTCGTCAAAGACAAAACGACAAGGGCAGAGAATATTTCCGCCGTTCAGGGAAATATTCTGAATCTGCCTTTTGCCGATGAAACATTCGACCTGGTTTTAACCTGCGGCGTTTTGGAATATGTTCCGATCGAAGCCGGTTTGCAGGAATTCGCGCGGGTGATGAAAAAAGGCGGAAAATTGGTTTTGCTTCCCGTCAAGCCTTCGATTGTCGGCTCGGTTTTGGAACTTCTTTATAATTTCAAAATTCATCCGGTCAAAGAAGTCAGAAAAACGGCGCAAAAATATTTTGAAATCGAAGGCAATTATAAATTTCCGCTCACCGAACCGATCAGTTGGTCGAAAATGATATTCGTATTACAGAAAAAATAAGCGTGTTTTTTGATTTCAAATTTCAGATTCCACATTTCAAATTTAAGAAAGTCTTAGATTTCAATAATTTCCAGTAAATGACCGTCATATTTGATAAGTGCGTCTGTTTTCAGTGGATTTAATTTATTAGTTTGTTTTCTAAATTTTCTGATAGATGATTTTTAACCGATAAACATATTGATTCGGTTTTTAATTTGAAATTTGAAATTCATTAGAAAACTTAAAAAACAATGTATTTAGATTTAAAATTACCGGCATTTTTCAGATAATGTTTAATGAAAGAAATTCAAAAACCTTTGATAATCGCGCATCGCGGCGCATCTGCACTGGCACCGGAAAATACTTTTGCCGCCTTTCAAAAAGCGATCTCGGACGGTGCGGACGGTATCGAATTTGATGTCAGACTTGCCAAAGACGGCGTTCCGGTCGTTTTTCACGATGCGAAATTAAAACGTCTGGCGCGGCGCGAAGGGCAAGTTATCGACTATTCCTTTGCCGAACTCGGGAATTTTGATGTCGGTTCGTGGTTTAACCGGAAAAATCCGAAATTTGCCGATGCGAGATTTTCAATGGAAAAGATTCCGTCTTTTGCCGCTCTGCTCGAATTTTTGAAGGATTACAAAGGCTTGATTTATGTTGAATTAAAATGCAAAAAAGACGAGATTGAATCGCTCGTCAAAGCGGTTTGCAAAATTATCAAACAAACGAAATTATTGCCGCAAATCGTCCTTAAAAGTTTCCGGCTCAGAGCCATCGCGCTGGCAAAGGTTTATTTGCCGGAAATTTACACCGCATCGCTTTTCGCACCGAAAATCCTCAATGTCCTGCACAAAAAAAAGCATCTTTTAAAAAAAGCCGAAGATTCTCTTTCCGATGAAATCTCGCTGCATTATTCGCTGGCAACCAAAAAACTCGTCGAAAGAGCGCGAAATCAAGGTTTGCCGACGACGATCTGGACGGCGGACAATCCGCGCTGGGTAAAACGTGCGCTTAATCTCGGAATCAATGCGATTATCACCAATAATCCGGCGCGGCTTTTAGCAAGACGCGAAGACATTTTGCGCGGAAATTCGATTTTCGGTTAATAAGAAATTTTATTTTATTTCAAAAGTTTTCACTTCAAAGATCAATAATTCACTAAATTTCAATAAACTGTTGAAATAATAAGGTTTGCAATATGTCAGCCAAATCGCAAATCGGAAATCCGAAATCGGAAATCCGCACCCAGACTCTTGCCACAAAAGCCGATTATGCTTAAACTTTGTTAGAATCATCAAACAACT
>CAYUGW010000529.1:0-3487 GCA_964444245.1 uncultured Blastocatellaceae bacterium
AAAAAAGTCCGCGAATTGCGCCGATTATTTGTTCGGCAAATGAAAGTTGGTATTTAACAAGCAATGAAAGGCTGGAACAACGCAAAAAACGCGCAGATTACGGCAAATCCTGGGGTTCACACGGCTATGACAATAATTATCAATCAATGCAGGCGACTTTTATCGCCAACGGCGCGGCGTTCAAAAAAGGGAAAACGGTCGCTCCCTTTGAAAACATACAGATTTATAATTTGATGTGCAAAATTTTAGGTTTGAAGCCCGCGCAAAACGACGGAGATTTTGAAAAAGTAAAAGAAATGTTGAAATAAAACGGTTTAACGACTGAACTTATTCACTCTCAATCGTCAAAACGGCAATTTCCGGCGGAATAAGAAAGCGAATCGGCAAAATGCTCGTGCCGATTCCGGTCGTGACGAATACATCAACCTCATTTTCCCGAATATGACCGAAAGCGTATTTCTGCCCGTGACTCGAAGGCACGATCAGCGAACCCAACACCGGAAACCAAACCTGTCCGCCGTGCGTATGTCCGGCTAAAACCAGCTTTAAATCCTTTGAAATCAGATTTTCACCGGTAATCCAGGGCAAAATATCGGGACTGTGTTCCAAAACGATCAAATCGCCGTCTTGCTCGTTTTTTTCAATCAACTGTTTTATTTTTTCCGTAAAAGCTTTCGGGCTGTTAACCTTCAAATGATCTCTTAAGCCTAAAATTCTCAACTTTTTGCCGTTTTTTTCGATAACTGCCAGTTCATCTTCAAGCATCGTAATTCCGGCACTGCTCAAAGCCGATTTTATTATCGGATCATTGTGCCAACCGTCGTGATTGCCCGAAACTCCGAAAACGCCGTATTTTGCCTGTAAACCTTTTAAGTTTTCGGCAATCGTTTCGACAGGCATTTTGAGAGGCGTTCCGATTCCGTCGGTTTGCGATACATAATCGCCCAAAAGCACGATTATATCGCCGTTTTGCTCGTTTGCGAGTCTGACGATTTCCCTGATTTTTTCTTCCGTAATGGAATTTGAACCGCCGTGTATGTCGGAAATTGTGACGATCTTAAAACCGTTAAATTCCGCGTTCCAATTTTTGATTTTTATCGGCGTATGATTTACGACCAGCCGATCCGGTTCGATAAAATAGGCGTATGCCAAACATAAAACACCGAATAGAGCGAATAAAATTAAGCCGGTTATTATTTGCCTAAACCATTTTTTCATAAATCGCAATATATCGTTCCCGCGTTTGGAGTCCCGCCTTTAGGCGGCATTTTCCTCTAATTTTTCAAGAATTGCCGCCTAAAGGCGGGACTCCAAACTTTTTTATCCTGGAAAATATTCTCTCCAACGAGAGTCAACCAGTTTTACAATATCTTCCCGCGCCTCCACTTCCTTCGGATACCAGTGTTTCATCCGCGCATCAATGACAATGGGCGCGTTATAAACGATGTGATTATTTTCGATTTTCGATTTTCCCGCATAAATATCGGTCGAAGGATTAAACCGCGTCCACGTCGCCCACAAGAATTTGTCGGTTGAATCGGCAAAATTTACAGAATCGTGCAACACGACAATTTCAAAATCATTAAATTCACCGGATTTGGCAATTCTTTCCGGCAAAGTTTTATCATTTTCATAACTTTCGCCTTCGACGACCAAACAACCTCCGCAATAGATTTTGGCTTTTCTCAAACCTTGAATCAAATTCCCCGAAAATTCACGTTTTAATTCCCTGATCTTTTCGCCGACCCCGACGAGCATCGCTTTCGAGCCGTGATTGATTTTTCCGCTCGCATAATCGAGCGTGTCGAAAGATGTCCGGTCAAAAATGAAGAAATCCGATTCCCAATTGACTCTTTCCAGAATATATTCAAAGAGAGTTTTAAAGTCGCGCAAATCCTGCGGTTTATCGGTCAAAAGCAGGAACTTCGTCAAAGTCAATTGACCTTCACCCAAGATTCTAAATCCCGCGCCGAGAGCTTCGCGCGAATATCTTTCCTTGACGACCGCCGCCGCTAAACTGTGAAAACCTGTTTCGCCGTAACTCCATAAATCCTTGACCGCCGGCATCACGAGCGGAAAGAGCGGCGACAATAATTCCTGCAAATAATCGCCGATAAAAAAATCTTCCTGACGCGGCTTGCCGACGACCGTTGCCGGATAAATCGCGTCTTTTCGGTGAAAAATCGCTTTGCACTGAAAAACCGGATAATCGTGTTTTAATGAATAATAACCGTAATGATCGCCGAAAGGTCCTTCGGGTTTTCTCAAAAATGGCGGAACTTCGCCGCTGAAAACGAATTCCGCTTCAGCAATCAGGCGCAGACCGTTTTCGAGCGGATTTTTTACCGTTTCAATCTTGGAATTTGCCAGAAGCGACGCAAGCATCAATTCGGGAACGTCTTCCGGCAAAGGAGCGATTGCCGCTAAGATCATTGCCGGTGCGCCGCCGATGGTGATATTAACGGGCAGAGGTTTATTCATTTTCTCGGCTTCAAAATGATGAAAACCGCCGCCTTTGCCGATCTGCCAATGAATTCCGGTCTCGCGGTCGTCATAACGCTGTATGCGATACATTCCCAGATTATGCTTGCCCGATGTCGGGCTTTCCGTGTAAACAAGCGGAAGAGTTACGAAATGCCCGCCGTCTTCGTGCCATAATTGCAGCATCGGAATTTCCGTCAATTTCGGTTCTTTTGAAAATCTTTCCAGAACGGGTGCATTTTTTACTTCTTTCGTACCGAGTTTGAGCGCGTCAAAACCCATCTGCCGGTATTTCCAGAGTTCTTTCGGTTTCGGCGGCAATAAAATATCGATCATCTCGACCGCCGTTTTGACAAATTCCTGCGGACGCTTTGTAAAGGCGAGTTCGATGCGTTTGTTTGTTCCGAAAAGATTTGTTACAACCGGAAAAACCGAGCCTTTGACATTTTTAAAAAGCAGAGCTTTTCCCTGATTCTCGATCACCCGGCGATGAATTTCGGCAATCTCCAAATACGGATCAACTTCCGCTTCGATCTCGATCAGATCGTTTTCTTCTCTTAATTTATTGATAAATGAACGAAGATTTTTGTGCATATTAGTTTATTTCTATTCAAACAAACTCTACTGCAAAACACAAAAGGCGCAGATATTAAAAATCCACACCTTTTGTTAAGCTAAACTGATCTAAGAAAAAATTTATTTCCGCAGATTTTCCTTTGTAATATCTAGTTCAACGGCTTTGATTACTTCCACTTTCATATTCGGAAACCGTTTTGCCAGATCGTCTTTGAAAACCGCATAATCGCCGACTATGATTATATCGCCGCCGTTAAAATTTTCCGCCGCAAACTGCTTGATTTGTTTTTCATTTACCGCCATCACGCCCGTCATATAAGAATTCAAAGAATCCGCCGGAAGTCTGAACGAATAAAGATCGGCAAGCGCATTTGCCAGACCTTGATTGGTTTCCAGATTTCGACCGAATCCGCCGGTTAAAACAAGCCTG
>CAYUGW010000530.1:0-3481 GCA_964444245.1 uncultured Blastocatellaceae bacterium
TCAATTCGGGAATGCCGAAATACGTGATTAAACTCGTGGCGGATGCTTTGAACGACAACGAAAAATCGGTCAAAGGCTCGAAGGTTTTAATCCTCGGCGTGGCTTATAAAAAAGACATTGACGATATGCGCGAATCGCCCGCGCTTTCGGTGATCGATTTATTGAGAGCGAAAGGCGCGGAAGTTATTTATCACGATCCGTTCGTGCCGGAAGTTACGTTCGATCACGCCTACACGATCGGCGACGGCGAACCGCTTTACAACACGGATTTGACCGATGATCTGATCAAAAATTCCGATTGCGTCATAATCTGCACCGAACATTCGAATGTAGATTACGACAGAGTTTGCCAACTCGCGTCGCTGATCGTTGACACGCGCAACGCGCTCGACAAAGAAAGACGCGATAATTCCAAAGCGAAAATTGTCAGACTTTGATCTTTGATCTTTGATTTTTGACCTTTGTTTGTTAGATTTAGCTTGATTTCCGATTCTAATAAACAAAGGTCAAACTCAATGGAAAAAACAAATTTTGAAAACCTCGACATTTACAAACTTTCCGAAAAAATTGCAGATGAGATTTGGGAGATAGTTTTAGTCTGGAATAACCTGGCTCGAGATACTATCGGCAAACAAATTATTCGTTCTGCTGATAGTGTCGGCGCAAATATAGCAGAAGGAAGCGGACGGGGAACTCCGCAGGACAATCGCAGATTTTTGCGAATGGCAAGAGGCTCGCTTTATGAAACAAGACATTGGCTGCGCCGCGCTCACAAAAGAAAACTTTTATCCCAGGAAAATACCGAAAAGCTTTTACCTCTCATAAATGAACTGATACCGAAACTTAATTCGTATTTGCGAAAAGTAGCAGAAACAATCCGTGGAAAAAGAAATTAAAAATCAAAGATCAAAGATCAAAGATCAAAGATCAAAGGTCTTAAATATCGTCGGAGCGCGTCCTAATTTTATGAAGATCGCTCCCGTTCATCGCGAGATGCTCCGGCGCGAAACGGAATTTCTGCCGCTGATCGTTCATACCGGACAGCATTACGATGCGGCGATGTCGGATTCTTTTTTTGAAGATTTGGGAATTCCGAAACCCGATTACTATTTGGAAGTCGGTTCTCATTCGCACGCCGTTCAAACTGCGAAAATTATGATGGCTTTCGAGCCGGTCGTTTTGCAGGAAAAGCCGGATTGGGTTCTGGTCGTCGGCGATGTCAATTCGACGATTGCGTGCGCGCTGGTTTGTTCAAAACTCGGTGTTCGCGTGGCGCACGTCGAAGCCGGATTACGTAGCGGCGATCTGACGATGCCGGAGGAAATCAACCGACTTTTGACCGATAGAATTTCCGATCTGCTCTTAACGCCTTCGCCCGACGGCGACGAAAATTTGTTAAAGGAAGGCATTTCCGAAGACAAAATAAAGCGCGTCGGAAACGTGATGATTGATTCGCTTTTTTACAGTTTGGAAAAATCGAAAGCGTCAAAAGTTCGGGAAGATTTGAATTTAATCGAAAAGGAATATGCCGTTACGACTCTGCATCGCCCGTCGAATGTTGATGAAAAAGAAGTGTTTGCGGGAATTCTGGAAGCTTTGACGGAAATCAGCGCGAAAATTCCGATAATTTTTCCCGCTCATCCGCGCACGCGAAGCAGAATTTCAGAATTCGGTTTTGAAGATTTAATTGAAAATTCGAATATCAAACTCATCGAACCGCTCGGATATTTAGATTTTCTAAGACTTTACAGCGGCTCAAAATTAGTTTTAACCGATTCCGGCGGGCTTCAGGAAGAAACGACCGCGCTTTCGATTCCGTGTCTGACCTTGCGAGAAAATACGGAAAGACCGATCACCATCGAACTCGGCACAAACAATCTCGTCGGCGTAAACCCCGAAAAAATCAAAAAAGCCGCATTTCAAATTTTAGAAAACTCTGAAATTAAAGACACAAAAATCCCGCCGCTTTGGGATGGCAAAACGGCGGAAAGAATTTGCGACGCTTTATCAACTTACAATTGACAACGGACAATGGACAATAAAATCTGATTTATTGTCCATTGTCCGTTGTCAATTGTTAATTATTTCCCTTTTTCCATCGGATAACCCGCGTTTTTCCACGCTTGAGTTCCACCGACTAAGGCAAAAGCATTTTGGAAACCTTTTTCTTGTAATTTAGCAACCAGACCGGCGCTTGTGTGTTCGTCCGCTCAGGAACAGTAGGCAATAATTGTTTTGCCTGTGGGAATTTTCGTATGAGCGGTTTCAAATTGGTTTGCCGGAATGTTGATCGCGCCTTTGATGCGTTCGATCTGAAAAGCATCGGCATAGCGCGTGTCAACAAAAATGGCATTTCCCGCATCGAAAGCCTTTTTTGAATCCGCCAGCGAGATGCGCGGCGCATTTTGATCGGCGGCGTGATCGTGTCCGTCGTGCGTTGCCGGAGCCGCTTTCGGTTTCGCCGCTTGCGGTGTGTTATTCGCAATCGGTTTAATCGAAGTCGGTGCCGCGGAATTCTGACAGCCGCTGATTAATGCCGACATCGAAAGTAAAAGTATAAATAAAATAAAACGCATTAAATACCTCCAAAATAGAAAGTTTAAAAGTGAAAGTGTGAAAAAGTGAAAAAGTTTTACTTCATCGAAAAAAAAGACTTTTTCACTTTTAAACTTTTACCCTTTTCCACTTTCATTATCTGACATCTTTCCAGCCATTGCCAACTTCGGTCGGATATTTTCCGTTCCAGCAGGCGACGCACGCCGAATTCGGCTCAAAACCGATGGCTTCGAGCATTCCTTGCATCGAAAGATAGCCGAGAGAATCGGCTTCGATATATTTGCGGACTTCTTCGACCGACATTTGCGCGGCGATCAATTCGGCTTTGCGCGGCGTATTTACGCCGTAATAACACGGCGAAACGGTCGGCGGACAACTTACGCGCAGATGAACTTCCTTTGCTCCGGCTTCTCTGACCATCCCGACGATTTTTTTCGAGGTCGTGCCGCGAACGATCGAATCATCTACCAGAACGATGCGTCTGCCTTCGATCAAATCCTGAATCGGATTGAGTTTTAAACGCACGCCGAACGAGCGTATGCTCTGTGTCGGTTCGATAAAAGTTCTGCCGATGTAATGATTGCGGATGATTCCCTGACGAAAACTGATATTCGATTCCGCCGAAAAACCGATCGCCGCCGCCACGCCTGAATCCGGCACGGGAACGACGATGTCGGCTTCGACCGGATGCTCTTTCGCCAGTTGTCTGCCCATCAAGTGGCGCGATTGGTTGACCGAACGCCCGAAAATTATCGAATCGGGACGCGAAAAATAGACGTGTTCAAAGGTGCAGACCGAGCGCGGTTTTTCTTCGAAAGGGTAAAACGACTGCAAACCTTTTTCGTCAATGACGAGCATTTCGCCGGCTTCTATTTCGCGCACATATTCGGCATCGATCAGATCGAACGCGCAGGTTTCCGAACCG